>NZ_AQOQ01000024.1:0-51575 GCF_002888555.1 Alcanivorax sp. MD8A
CAGGTCACGCTGAGCATGCAAGGAGTTATCCAGAGGCTCCCTTGAACAATGGCCCCACACGATGGGGCCATTGTGCATCACTGCCGCCCTGCCGTTACCCACCCAGCACACGTAGCGTGAGCCAGATCAGCCAATCACAGCAATACTTAAGGGCCCGAGACCTGGACAGATTCTTTTGCTGCACGTCGCTGAGCATAATCCGCCGCGCCAAAGCCATGCATACCACTGTCGAAATACAGACTTACTGTAAACCGTAATTCTTCTGGCTCAGGCCAGCCTTTGAGCAGGTACCCCAGATTGGGTAACTGACCGACAAACTGCTCTGGCTCAACCTTGAGGCTGGCATCATCCTGATAAATCAGGGCCAACGGGGTACTCATCAACTCCGGTGGAACCGTAAGTTCAGTAAGCAAGGAAAACTGTTTGCCACTATCGAACAGGATCCAGTTTTCCTCCATCGTGAGCGGCTGGTTAGCAAACTCCGTTTCGTTAGGCTGGCCATCAACGACGATCGGCGTGTCCGCAAAGGCCGCCGTATAGACACGGGCGCCGAGCTGATTATTACCATCCACCGTCACTGAGACTTCCGGGTCCTTGAGAGTGGCCCGGTAAAGATCAGGAATCTTGGCATAGGTATGGGCCTCGTAATGCGCCGCATAGCGCATCGCCTGCACCTGTAGTGTCATGACCGGAATCCCCGCCAACACCACTTTGGTGCGAAGGTGCATGACGGACCGAATGGGCCCTACTGCGCTGCCAACCAGACGAGGACGAAGGTTGTAATTGTCGAGGGTCATGCGGGTAAAGCGCGACAGAACCCCTGCACTCATACGCATCTTCAGCGTATCAATGATGGAGCCTTCTCCCTGATAGCCTGCATAGCGGAGATATTGCCAGTTGAGCTCGTTATCAGGTTCGGCATCCAGCTGATATAGCGCCGTACGGGTGTGTCCGGCGTCAATATCGTGGGACACGTAATAGCGATCGCTACGTTCAGGGTTATTGCGCATCAAATAAAAGTGGCAATCGTTTGCCACTTCCAGGTCGGCAAGTATCTCCCCTTGGGGCTGCGACAGGGAGGCCAACTGTGCCGGGCCCGCATCCGTCAGCATCAACAGCAGTTCATCACTGGCATCAAAAACGCCGGCCTCACCCTGTTGATCAAACCCGGATTGCTCGAACCAGACCATGCCCTTGTCAGCCATCTCGTCAATCTGGAAGGGAACAGGCACAAAACCGCCCTGCTCGACCCGCATGACGGAAAGCTGGCTGACAGGGATACCAGAGACCTGAGGTACGCTACTGGCAGCCAGATGCACTACCCTGCCCTGGTCGAGAGGGTCAAACAGACACTCAGCCTGTAGAGGAGCAGCGCTTGCCAGTAGCAAGGCAACAGAAAGAAAGTGCCGCGTCATGTTATTGCTGCAGCGTCGCCCGAACGGTGGCAGTGCCGGACTTGTTGCCCGGAGTCATTTCGAGATTGCTCAATTGAACACCCTTTTCTTGTAGTGATTGCAGCCACAGGATCGTCTGGGCCGCGGGTTGTTCTTCAAGCTGAATCCTTACAGCACGGGTTCCATCCGGGGAAAAGCCCTTCAGAGTGAGTCCATAGTCATTGGCACTGCGGCTCACTTCGCTCACCCAGTTTGCCGGAAGCCGCTGGCGGCTGCTTCCTGATGCGGCAGCCCGCACAGCAGAAGCGTTCGCTTCAATCCAGTTGTGGGTTTGCATATTGGTCACGTACTGGCGCCGGGCATCATTGCGGCCATTTACCGCGGGTGCCCAGATCAGCCAGTACAACATCACCAGTACCAATACTACCCCAAGCACCTGCAGAACCTTTTGTTCTCTGGGCTCACGGCTCTGGTACCAATGGGCAACCGGTTTCCAGCGCTGGCGAAGCTGTTGTTTCCAATCTGCGCTGCTCATCCCGGTTGCTCCACCATGATTCGTGCATTCACGCCCTGGGCACCATTACGGTAATTGGCAATGGAGGCTTTTGCGCCTTGCTCATTGATCGCGTTCTGAAGGCTTTCCAGCTGACTGTAATCCTTGGCCCCCACATCCAGCAGCAGGGTGTTCTGACGCTGGTCGTACTGGAGGCGCTTGGGCTCAACCTTGATCTGCTTGAGCACCCGCGCTACCGGCACCAGTAACGGGAAGAAGTCCTGGCCGCCTTCGGCGGAGCCACCGGCTGCCAGCCGGTTCAAGCGACCCTGAAACTGCCGATTGAGTGCCGATGAAGCCTTATCGCCGGGAAACAGTTGCTCATAGCGCTGCTTGGCCTGCACCAACGCCGCATCCGCTGCGGTCTGATAACGCCATTGTTGAACCCGAAGCCCCGCCACCGTCAGGATAAAGATCGCTGCCGCCAGGTAAGCCAGGGGTTTCCACGGGGTCAGCACACCCGGGGCGGAAGAGGTCTTGCGGGGCGCCAGCGCCCCTGTCAGCAATTCTTGCCCACGATGGTCGCGCAGTTGCTCGAATACAGCCGCATTGCCGGCCAGCACAGTGGCGTCCTGCAATTGCTCACCGAACAGCGACTGCATGGATTCACGCTGATCGATCCCCACCTGCAAGGCATTTTCACGACTCGCGGCCAGCAGTGTCTGCGCGTCATCAAACTCAAGAACGACAGGCAATAACGCCCCGAGCCGCTCCACATCCACCTGCAGTGAGACCAGATCCGCCCCTGCGTCACGGGCAAGCTGGACCAGCTCTTCTACCAGCAACCGATCGGTTACCGTGACAAGGTATTCGTCCTGATGGCCCTTTCTTGAGGCAAACCACAGGTTATCCGGGGCATCGAGTAATTGTTCTTCAAGCAAGAAAGGCAGCACCCGCTGTAGATGACGCGCCTGCTTGCGGCTTAAGGAAACGTGAGTCAGGTTGGCGAACGCAGCCCCCAGAACCAGATGCAATGCTGCGTCGGCCGCTCGGGTAAAGGCTTGCTCAAGCCCCAGTGCCTCGACCGGCTCCCCGGGCGCAGGCTGGAACAGCACGGTGCGGTCTGGCAGCGGCTCGCTACCCGGAACACCGTGGAGATAAATCAATGCTGTCTGGCTCACGCAGTCAATCCTTGTCGTTATTGTGCTGTCACGGTGCTTGTTCGGGGAGGCTTCTCTCTTGACTAAACTAACGCCGCCAAGCCGTTGAACAGTGAGTTACTCAGACCTACCCTTTCTACGCTTTACATCAATCCGCATTGTAGAAGGGATTGCAGGCTGGTTCGAGTGCTGTCAGCAATGGGCTTACCTGCCGACTGAACACATCCGTGGTTTCCCCTTCGCCACTCCGACGTCGTAAACGAGTGACCAGACGGCTTAACTGGTCATCAATTTCCACGTCGACCATGACCTGAAAATACTCACTGCTGACCCCCAAACGGCTACTGATATGTTCCTTTACGTCAGCATCAATGTCATTGAACGCGGGCAGCGCCATCAATGCACTGATGTCAGTCACAGGTTCATCCTTACGGGCTTCCAGCACCGCCTCGACCGCCGCCTGCCCCGCCAGGTCTCCCAACACGGCATCCAGCACCTGTGGCGGTGCAGTATTGACGTTAAGGGTGGTGCCCACAGGCAAGGCGGTCAACAATCCCCAGACCCCGGCGTCCGCTGGCTGGTGGATTACCTCAAAACCCAGCAAGGCACGTAGCTCTGATTCATGAGCCGCCGGCATGTTCGGGGTGCGACTGAGCCGATATTCTGCATCTTCGGCCCCTTCTGGATCATCAACAATATTGTTACTGTCGAGCCAATCCGCCATTTCCGAGGCCAGGCGAGCGCCGTTGGTTTCCTGAGGAAAGCTCAGGTTAATCAAGCGGGCAAGCTGGCGAATGCCCTCGGGATTACGCTCAAACCCCTGATTCTGAGCGGTAACCAGCCAGTTAAGATTAAAACGTCCCTGAAGGTCCTGGACACTGGCACTGAGCATGGCATCGTCATAAGGCGTGGGGGGCAGCTGCACCGCCCATTGCTCTTCTACGCAATCGTCTACCAGTGCGTTGTTGTTCTGGTCATCCTGAAGATCATCAATCAGCCCTTGTTGGGCCACGACTTCCGCTGCCATGGCGTACTGATAGCGTTTATCCCATTGCATCAGGTTATCGGCACGGGTCAGAAACCGGTCCTGGCGAAACAGTACCTCAAGCATCAGGGTCGAAATAATGGCGAACAGCATCAGCACGATAATGAGTGCCATGCCCCGCTGCCCCCGCTTCAAATCCATGGATTCACCACTGTGCGGTAAAAGCGGTGAATGATGTCACCGTCTTCCAGTTCGATTTCGACTTCAATGCTCTTGGGCAACCGCTGTTGCCAGACAGGCTGACTGAGCATGGCCACATCGGGCCACAGTTCAAGCCACTGCCATTCTCCCTGTGGGGTCAGATCCAGGTAGCGTACGGTAAAAGTTTCCACATTTTCGAGCAGCACATCTTCCTGCAGCTCGGTGGCAACATTGGCGTCGAGTACCGGCCAGTAACGGCGATACAACGTGCCCTCCTCCAATGAATACATTACCCGCTGCATCTCACTGCGCTTACGCAAACCAAAGGGGTTCGACCAGCCAAGGCGGGTAAATTCCACGTAATTGTCTCGCCCCATAATGGCCGGTTGCGGATCGCCATAGGGATCGCGTACCGGACGGCTGACCAGCTGTTCAAAATCCAGGGTCAGGAAGGTCATGGCCCGCTGGTTGCGTTCCATGATGTCGGCACTTTCGGTGAGTTGATCACGCCCCTGCAGGGCACTGCCAAGGAACGACGCCGCCCACACATAGATGAAGGCAAAAATGGCGATGGTGATCACCATTTCCAGCAGAGTGAACCCTCGTGCTATACGTGGCTGCAACGGTTTCATGAGGCAGGCTTGCCGATCAGACTGGCCAGATGGTAGGCCATACCGGCCTTGTCGCCGCCTTCCATCGGCCCCACCTCGATGTCCACCCGTCGGGTATCGGGGTACGGCCCTTCTGACACCTTGGTCAGAATCCACCAATCTTTACCATTACGAGTGACTTCGCTGTCAGATTCGCCGGTAGACGGCCACTGCTGGTAAACCTGCATTTCCACCAACTTGTCGGAGGCAACCAGATACCCCAGGTGGGTTTCGTTGATGTTGGTATAGGCCCGGGCAGACGCCCCAAGGGTTTGCCCCAGCGTGACCATGACCAGGGCCAATATCGAAACGGCGATCAGCACTTCAATCAGGGTAAAGCCCTGCTGGCGGTGCCCGGACAAGGCATTGAGGTGAATCATTCGTCGTCCTCCTCCCTGTCACGATAGCGAGGACGGTCTTCTTCGTCCCTCGGGGGCGCATCCGGATCCAGCAGTCGACCCAGTGCCGTGACCTGCAGCCGCTGCTCCTGATCAAGGTCCTCAATCACCCGTAGTGACAGGGTTACAGGGGTTACCTCACCACTGGGAAAGAAAAAGACCTGGGGAAAATCGTCTTCGTCGTCACCCTGTTCTGCGCTTTGCTCCGCTCGGCGATCCTCTTCCCGCTCTTCATCTTCGTCGGCAAGTGTGGAGGTATCCATCATGCGCTCTTCTTCCACCAAAGAGCGGGCCACCTGTTTCAGGGAAACCTGATCGTCTTCAAGGGTATCGAGCTGCCATTCCATCTCCAGCGACGGCGGCAAACTGCGAGGCGCAAGCGAGGTATCGTCCACAGGCAGGAATCTCGCTTCGACCCGGTCATAGACCAGCGGCTCCCACCCTGTCCCTTTGAGTCGTAACGCCATCAGCTGCCCGGAGAACAGGCTGCGTTCATTCAGCAGCGCAATGGTGTCCTGTAGCCGGGCACTTTCCTGGTCGAGATAGCTGTCGTTACTGGTCCAGTTGCCCTGCGTCGCAATCACGCCAGTCAACAGGCCAACAAGCATCACCACCACCAGAATCTCCAGCAGGGTAAAACCGGCCTGTCTCACTGCCAAAGGCATATTACTGAACGTCGCGCCAGTTGATGTCGGCATCCGAGCCTTCACCGCCCTCTGCACCATCCGCACCCAGCGACAACAGATCAAAGGGGCCTTCTACCCCCGGACTGATGTACTCATACGGGTTGTTCCAGGCGTCTTCGGGGACCTTGGGCAGGTAACCGCCATCAGGCCATTTCCGGGCTGAGGCCGGGCGTTCCACCAGCGCATTCAGGCCTTCTTCGCTGGACGGGTAGCTGCCATTGTTGAACTTGTACAGATCCAGCTGCTGGACGATCTTGCCCATATTGGCTTTGGTCAGGTCGACTTTGGCGGCCTCACCCTGGCCAATCACATTCGGCACGATCACCGCTGCCAGCAAACCGATGATGGCAACAACCACCATGATCTCCAGCAGGGTAAAACCCGCTTGCTGTGCCTTGAATCCACGTAATTTCATTCCTAGTCACCTTATCCGGCTATGAGATTGTTCATTTGCATGATCGGCAGCATCACCGACAGCACGATGAGGACCACGACGGAAGCCATCACCAGCAGCATGATCGGCCCGAGCAAGCCCACCATGGTATTCACGGTACTGGTGAGCTCGCGTTCCTGGTAATCCGCGGCACGGGTCAGCATGTGATCCAGCTCACCACTGGCCTCACCACTGGCAATCATCTGCACCAGCATGGGCGGGAAATAGCCACTGGCATCCAGTGCCCGGCTCAGGTTACCCCCCTCGCGGACCTTGACCGCTGCGTGTTTCACCGCATCCCGAATGGCGAGATTGCCCACCACCTGGGCCGCAATAAACAAGGCGTCGACCAGAGGGACACCTGAGCGCCCGAGGATGCCGAGGGTACTGGCCAATCTGGCACTATCCGCCGCTCGCAACATGGTGCCAACCATGGGCATACTGGCCAGCTTGCGGTGTACACGCAACCGGAAACCCGGCTCTCGCATGGCACGGCTAAAGACGAACACACCCACAACGATCAATAACACCAGCAGCCAGCCCCAGCTACGGGCGAAATCACTAAGCGTCATGACAATGATCGTCAGCATGGGGAGCGCCTGATCTCGGCCTTCAAAGACAGCGACCAGCTTGGGCACAACGAAGGTCATCATCAGCATGATCACGATGCTGGCAAACACCATGATGAAGGCCGGGTAAATCATCGCCTGGGCTACCGACCGACCCGTGTCGTGACGGGTTTCCAGGTAGTCGGCAAGTTGCTCCAGCACCTGCTCCAGGTGCCCGCTCTGCTCCCCCGCGGCCACTGTCGCCCGGTACATTTCGGGGAAAGCACGGGGAAAGGATTCGAAACTGCGCGCCAGGCTAAAGCCTTCGCGAACCTTGGCCCGCACAGCCAGCATGATGCGTTCAATGCGATCGTTGGCGGCCTGTTTGGAGACCGCAGACAGGGCCTGCTCCACCGGCAAGCCGGATTTCAGCAGGGTTGCCAGTTGCCGTGTCACCAGCGCCTGCTCTGCTCCACTGAGTTTGCCAGAGGAAGAAAAACGGCCAAGCCCGGCTTTGGGGGCCGAGTCCTGGGCTTCGTTGACTTCAATGGGAACCCAGCCCTTGTCACGCAGCTGCTGACGCACCTGGCGGGCACTGTCGGCCTCAAGGGTTCCCTTTCTGATTTTGCCCCTGTGATCCAGGGATCGAAATTCGAATGCAGGCATCTGCCGCCCCGTTAGTCTTCCCGGGTGACCCGGAGTACCTCTTCAACGCTGGTCTGCCCGGCCAGTACCTTCCGCCAGCCATCCTCACGGATACTGGGGGTAAGACTGCGGGCATGGCGTGTGAGTTCCAGTTCGCCTGCCTGATCATGGATAAGCTGGCGCATGTTCTCATCGATCAGCACCAGCTCGTAGATACCGGTCCGGCCTCGGTAACCCAGGTGGTTACAGTGCTCGCAGCCGTCCGGGTGATATAGCGTAACCTTGTCGCTTTCTGGCAGCCCCATCATGGCCAGCTCGCTGGCGGCAGCTTCATAGGGCTGCTTGCAGTCGTCGCACAGCACCCGCACCAGACGTTGAGCCAGCGCGCCCAGCAGAGAGCTCGAGAGCAGGAAGGGTTCAATGCCCATATCCTGCAAGCGGGTCACCGCACCCACCGCCGTGTTGGTATGCAGTGTGGACAATACCAGGTGCCCCGTCAGAGACGCCTGGACCGCAATTTCAGCGGTTTCCAGATCACGAATTTCCCCCACCATGACCACGTCAGGGTCTTGCCGCAGGATCGCGCGCAACCCGCGGGCAAAGGTCATGTCGACCTTGGTGTTCACCTGGGTTTGGCCAATGCCTTCCAGCTGGTATTCGATCGGGTCTTCCACCGTGAGGATATTGCGGGAGCTGTCGTTGAGCTCGGTGAGCGAGGCATACAGAGTGGTGGTCTTACCGCTACCGGTAGGGCCGGTGACCAGAATGATCCCGTGGGGCTTGTGGATCAGCTCCCGCATGAGGCTGTCACAGGCCTCGCCCATTCCCAGATGGGAGACCTGCAGCCGCCCGGCCTGTTTATCCAGCAAACGCAATACAACCCGCTCACCGTTGCTCGAAGGCATGGTCGAAACACGCACATCTACGTCTCGACCACCAATTCTGAGTGAAATACGGCCATCCTGGGGAATACGTTTTTCTGCGATATCCAGACGGGCCATGACCTTGATGCGGGACACCAGCAATGGCGCCAATTCGCGTTTGGGGGTCAGCACTTCTCGCAGCACGCCATCAACACGTAACCGCACTACCAGACGGCGTTCGAAAGTCTCGATATGAATATCTGAGGCATCTTCCCGGATTGCCTCCTGAAGCAGCGCATTGATCAGGCGGATAATCGGGGCATCGTCCTCCTGCTCCAGCAGGTCGGACGTTTCGGGCAAAGCATCGGCCAGACTGGCCAGATCAAGCCCCTCAAGATCATCTGCAGCTTCGGCTGCGGCGCCCCGCTGCTGCTCATACGCCAGCGCCATGGCGGCAGTGAATTCTGCCTCATTCAGGCGCACAAGAGCCGGCAAACTGCCAATCTTTCGCTGCACTTCAGACAGCGCGTTAACCGGCATGTCTTCCCGGCAGCACAGCTCCCTTTTACCGTCGCGGTCGCGCAGCAGTACCCCGAACCGCTTGGCATAGCCATAGGGCAGCAAATACGGCGCCTGTGGCTCATTTACCTCGGGTTCAAGTTCCAGGGTCTCTGCTACATCCGGCATCAGTACTTATCCATAAGATTGACAATGACTTCACGTGTCTGGGGGCTCAGGTCGACGAACTGGAAGCCTACCTGATATTCCCCCGGGGCATCCAGATTCTCTGCCCACACTGCCCGGGCGTCAAAGCTAACCGTATTGACCCCGGCAATCTGGTCCGGAAGTACCATCCCGAGCTGCAGATTTTCCCCGGCGGGGAGATCCCGGCGGGTAAACAGCTTGAATCCATCCACACTCAGATTCATTAGCCGGCCTACATTGCCACCGGTACTACGGTCAAACACGACCATTTCCCGGAACAGCTTCTTGCGCGGGTTTCGACGATGGTCTTTGCGGGCGTCACGCACTTCGTTTTCATCGTCTGACACACGAACTACCAGCACAAGGCCGGTGAAATTGCCATTGTCATCGTTGATGGCATTGCCGCGCAGGGTTAGCGCAACGAGCCCGTCACGGTCATGGGCATAGAGGCTGTGCTCGTTTTTCCAGCTTTCGCCCTTTTCACAGGCAAGCCGCACGGGGGAATCTTTCCATTCCCACCGGGGCTTGCCGGTATCATCATTGAACAGGGTCGTAGCAAGGTCTTCACCCACCAGCTCATCCCGCTGGCGGCTCAACAGCGCACAAGCGGCTTCATTGCAGAAGGTAATACGGCCACGGGCATCAGCCCCGACCAGTGCTTCACCAAGGGCATGCAGCAGGCGCTCATTTTCATCCTTGAGCCGTTTCATCTGCACTACGGCCTGCTGCAGTTTCTTGCGCTGACGATCGAGCTCGAGGAACACATTCACCTTGGCTTCAAGAATTTTTTGATCGATCGGCTTGAACAAGTAGTCCACCGCGCCGCATTCATACCCCTTGAATACGTATTTCTGCTCTTTGGAAATCGCGGTAACAAAGATGATCGGCAGGTTGCGCGTTTTCTTGTTCTTGCGCATCAGTTCTGCCACTTCAAAGCCGTCCATCTCTGGCATCTGCACATCGAGCAGAACCAAAGCAAAATCATGCTTCAGAGCCAGTGAGAGCGCCTCATTGCCGGACTGCGCCATGATCAGGTTCCGGCCATCCCCATCCAGAATTGCCTCAAGGGCAATCAGGTTTTCCCTGTGGTCATCCACAACCAGAATGTTCTGTTTCATTGGTTTACTACCCTGCAACCTTTTCAGCCAAGAAGGGGCCGATTGCTTCGAGATCAAGCACCCTTGAAACCGCACCTGTTTTGATTGCCGCGTCGGGCATTGCCGGTGCTTCTGCACTCACCAGCGACTGGGCAATGGTGTACCCGCCACGCTGGTGAATGTATTCAATCCCTGCCGCGCCGTCTTCGTTGGCGCCGGTCAGGATCACTGCTGCGAGATGTCGGCCGTATACCGCCCCCGCGGAGAAAAACAGCTCGTCTACAGCAGGCCGTGAAAAGTGTACGGGCCGACCGACAGAAAAGGCCAGCGTTTCGTCCTCATTTACCAACATATGGTACCCGGGTGGTGCCACATAAACGTGGCCCGGGAGAATCTCTTCCTTGTCTTCAGGCGCAATCACGGGCAATTCGCAATAACGCGCCAACAACCAGGGGAGCCGGTTTTCCGCGCTGGCATGCTGATGCTGGACCAGCAAAATGGCAGCGGGGAAGCGGGCGGGCAACGCCGAGAGCACCTGGGTGTAGGCATTCAAACCACCCCAGGAAGCACCCATCACGATTGCCTTCACTGGCCCCATCTGATCATTCACGATGTGGTGTCATCGCCTCCACTGCGTGGTGTCTTGCCTGCCTCGTAGGCCGCCCGGTGTGCCTGTGCCTGTTTCAGCTTTTCCTGCAACTCCTTCCTTTGACGGTCAAGCCCCAGGAAAAAGTCGACCTTGCTCTTCAAAATCAGCGGATCCAGGGGCTTGAACAGGTAGTCCACTGCCCCGGCCTGATAGCCCTTGAAGACATATTTCTTTTCCTTGCTGATGGCCGTCACGAAGATGATCGGGATGGTCTGGGTGTCCTTGCGCTGACGCATCAGCTCAGCCACCTCAAAGCCATCCATGCCGGGCATCTGTACATCCAGCAGTACCAGGGAAATGTCTTCCTTGAGCAGAACTTTCAGTGCCTCCTGACCCGAATGAGCCTTTATCAGTGTACGCCCCTCGCCTTCCAGAATCGCTTCCAGCGACACCAGATTGGCAGGTTGGTCATCCACTAACAGCAGTTTCTGCTCGATCATTGCCTTTCTCTAATCATTGCATATGTTGTAGTTGCCGCTTGCGGAAGATCCGCAAGGACTTGTTGATTACATCAAACGCCTCTTCTTCCCCGGTAAAGCGCAGGCTCTCCTTGGTGCCAAGGCACAGGTAGCCGCCCAGATCCAGGCTTTCGCTGAACAGACGTATCACCCTGCCCTGCAAGGCGCGATCAAAATAGATCAAAACATTCCGGCACAGAATGACGTGCATTTCACCGAACACCTGATCGGTGGCCAGATCATGGTCAGCAAACACAATATTGCGCTTCAGGCGCTGGTCCATGATCACGCTGTCATAGCGTGCCGTGAAATAATCCGACAGCGAATGGCGGCCACCCGCACGCCGGTAGTTATCGCCATACTGTTTCACCGCCTCGATGGAATAAATGCCCTTCTTGGCCGCTGCCAGTACATTCTTGTCAATGTCGGTGGCATAAATCATGGCCCGATCGTACAGCCCTTCTTCTTCAAGAAGGATGGCCATGGAGTAAATCTCTTCGCCCGTAGAACAGCCCGCGTGCCAGATCTTGATGAACGGGAAGGTCTTCAGCACCGGCACCACGTCTTCACGAAACGCGCGGTAGAATTCCGGGTCGCGGTACATCTCGGTCACGTTGACGGTCAAGTCGTTCAGCAACGTGACAAAGAAAGGGCGGTCTCTCAAGACCTTGTCGGTCATTTCCATAATGGACGACAGACCCGACATGGTCAGGCGATGCAGCACACGCCGCCGCATGGAAGCCTTACTGTAGGAGCGGAAATCATAGCCGTACATCTGGAAGATGGCTTCCAGAAGCAGGCGGATTTCGATGTCTTCGACATCGATATCCTCATCAGTAATCGGCAGATGCTCCGCCATGGTCTACTCCTGCGCCCTACTTGTGCAGCCAGACGCGCAGCAAAGAGGTCAATTTGGTCATGTCGATGGGTTTGGAGCAGTAATCATTGGCTCCGGCATCGATACACTTGGCCCGATCATCTTTCATGGCCTTGGCCGTCAGCGCCAGGATTGGCAGCTTCTTGAATCTGGCCTGGTCACGGATATGGCCCATGGCTTCATAGCCGTCCATTTCCGGCATCATGATATCCATCAGCACGATATCGATTTCGGGATTGCTATCCAGTGCCTCCAGGGACTCGCGGCCATTGTTGGCGATGGTGATGTCAAAGCCCAGCTCTTCAAGCTGTGCCGACAGCGCGTAGATATTGCGCATGTCATCATCCACCAGCAACAACTGTTTGCCCTCGAAGATATCGTCACGATGGTCAACGCTCTCCGCCGCTGACCGCCGTGCCGACGGCAGCGTGGATTCCAGCCAGTGCAGGAACAGTGACGCTTCGTTGAGCAGGCGCTCATGGGAGCGCTCAGTCTTCAGGATGATGCGATCAGCATGCTTGCGAAGCCGCGCCTCTTCTTCCCGGGTCAGATCCTTACCGGTATAGATAACCACAGGGACGCTGTCGTAATCGTCGCTGCCATTCACAGTTTCAAGTAGTTCGAAACCGCTCATATCTGGCAGGGTCAGGTCGAGAATCATGCAATCGAAGACCGTCTCACGCAGCGCCTCAAGCGCCTCTTCACCGCTGGTGGCCGCAGTGATTTCGACCCCCTTCTGATCGAACAGCTCACGAATGCTCTCATGCTGGATTTCGCTGTCTTCCACCACCAGCAGACGACGCACATTCTTCTCAATGGCGCCTTCGATCTTGGCAAAGGCCGCGAGAATATCATTCTGGTTCACCGGCTTGGTCAGCAGATCGAGCGCGCCGAGATCCAGGGCTTTCTTTCGTTCATCACGACCGGACAGGAAGTGCACCGGAATATCCTGGGTGCGAGGATCGGCCTTCAATGCTTCCATGACCTCCCAGCCATCGATGCCTGGCAGGCCGATGTCCAGAATAATGGCGCTTGGCCGGTAATGGCTGGCGTAGTCGAGACCGGCCTCCCCATCGTGACATACGTGGGCCTCCAGTCCGTAGTCGGCCGCCAGATCCACCAGCACGTTGGAGAATTCCACATCATCTTCGACGATCAGTACGGTTTTTTCACGGACCACAAAATCGTCATCCGCGTCTGTCATGGGCACCATGGATGCCGTATGCGCTTCGGCATTGTCACCGATATCGCCATCGTCACCGTTCTCGGTGGTCACTAACGCATCTGCCGTCCCTTCTGGGATAAACAGCATGAAGGTAGAGCCCGTGCCTTCACCATCGCTGTAGAGGCTGATTTCACCACCCAGCAGGCGAGCCAGCTCGCGGGAAATCGTCAGTCCAAGCCCTGTGCCGCCGTACTTGCGGCTGGTGGTGCCATCGGCTTGCTGGAAGGCTTCAAAAATAAGCTTCTGTTTCTCTTCCGGGATGCCCGCACCGGTATCCGTGACCGCAAACCGCAGGGTTTCTGCCGGGTTCAGGCTTCGGGACGGCAAGGTATCGCCTTCCCCCGGGCGGGTAATACTAAAGGTGACCGAACCGTGCTCGGTAAATTTGAGCGCGTTGGAAAGCAGGTTCTTGATGATCTGCTCCAGGCGCTGACGATCGGTGTAGAAATGGTCTGGCAGGTTGTCGCCCAACTCCACATGAAAATCGAGGCCGCGGCTTTCGGCAACATGGGCAAAATGACGACGGAAATGCTCCCCCATTTCGGTGGGTGACAGATCGTCAATCACCACGTCCATCTTGCCTTCCTCGATCTTGGAGATATCCAGGATGTCGTTAATCAGGCTGAGCAAGTCAGCACCCGCAGAATGAATCACCTGAGCATGCTCAATTTGCTTCTCTTCCAGGTTCCCTTTCTTGTTCTGGCTCAGGGCATTGGAAAGGATCAGGATCGAGTTGAGCGGCGTACGCAGCTCATGGCTCATGGTAGAAAGGAATTCAGATTTGTACTTGGACGACAGCTCCAACTCCCGGATCTTGTCTTCCAGCTCATGGCGCAACAGCTCCAGCTCGTCGTTCTTCTGCGCCATTTCGGTCTTCTGCTCTGTCAGCAGCCGCGCTTGGGCCTCAAGTTCTTCATTGGTGACCCTGAGCTCTTCCTGTTGCGCTTGCAGGCTTTCTTCAGAGGCGCGCAGTGCCTGGGTCTGGGACTCAAGCTCTTCGTTGATGGCCTTGAGTTCTTCCTGCTGCTGCTGCAACCGCGATTCTGACGCGGCCAGCTCCATGGCCTGCTCTTCCAGGTCGGTGTTGACCTGCGCCATTTCCTCTTTCTGTTTTTCCAGGGCTTCAGCTTGTTCGCGGGTCTGCTCCAGCATTTCACCGAGCTTCACCCGGCTGAGTACACTGCTCACCGAGATGGCGATCACCTCAGAGCACTGCTCAAGAAAAGCCAGATCATCGTTGCTGAAGGTGCGGAAGGCGCCGATTTCGAGCACCCCTTTCAGCTCTTCTTCATGCACCACCGGCATGACGATGACATTGCTGGCCTCACCCTTGCCGGTGCCGGACGCAATACTGATGTAATCGTCGGGGACCGATTCGAGAAGAATGGTCTTGCGCTCCAGCCCGGCCTGGCCGACCAGGGATTCCCCCAACCGGAACTGATTGGCAAGGTGCTTACGGCGCTGCATGGCATAAGAACTGCTCAGACTGAGCTGCTGGGTATCCGGGTCATAGCTGTAGAACGCCCCAACCTGCGCCTCCAGTACCGGCACCAGAAAACTGAGCATGTTGTTGCCCAGCTGCTGGTAGCTCATCTCGCCGCGCATGCGATTATTCAATTCAGCAAGATGGTTCTTGATGGTTTCCTGGCGCCGATCTTCCTGGTTGCGTGCCACCAGCGCATCACGCATCTTGCGGATGGCATTGAGTAACAGACCGGTTTCATCACGGCCGCCCTGTTTGATATCGGTATCCCACTTACCGTCAGCGATATGGTCAGCCGCAATCACCGCCCCTTCCAGTGGCCGGGTGATCGACCGGGTCACACGCAAGGCAATAAGCGCCAGCATCACGAAGGCAATCGCCCCTAACAGCAACCCGATTTTCTGGGTTCCCAGGTTATCGGCGCGGCTGGTATTCAGGGTTTCACGGAAGGCCGAATAGCGCTGTTCTTCAAAGGCTTTCTGTTCTGCCTCATAGGCATCCTGCAGCTCGCGCACCTGGGTAATACGCTGGTACAGGTCATCTCCGGCGCCATCGCCCTCGATCAGGGCTTTTGCCAGCTCACTGGCCTCTCCGATATAAAGTTTGAAGCTTCGCTGCAGACCATCAACGCTGTCAGCAAGGGCCGGGTCCATGGCTCGGATATCATCCAGCCGCCCGACAAATTCGGTTGCGCGGCTGCGCGCTTCCTGCAACAAATCCGGGTCGGCCTGGCTGATGGCCGCGATAAAGGATTCGCTGATCGCGATGAAATCCACATTATTGGCATTGACCAGTTCCAGGACCGGGAAGTCCTGTTTCTCGATGCGCTTGAGATTGTTGATGTTGGTTTCAGCGATGTAGAAGCTGTAAACGGCATAGACCAGAAATAGCACAATGCCCAGTCCGGCCACAGACAGTATCTTCAGCCGCACGGACAGGTTCTGGAACCAGTTCATCAGAGAGCCCTCTTGCCTTTCCGGCTTTTTGTTTTCAGTGCCCCGCAGAAAGGGCTAAGACTAAAGGATGAGGCTAACAGAAAGCAGGCCAAGGCGGCAATAAAGCCCATTAACAATAGGGGGCATCTGCTTGATTTCGCTGAATTAACGGTAAGGATTTGTAACGGGGATTGGTGCCCGGGGCGGGACTTGAACCCGCACGACCAAAGGTCAACGGATTTTAAGTCCGTTGCGTCTACCAATTTCGCCACCCGGGCGGTGACCGTGCTGGTCAATGATTGGAGGCGCGGGTCGGAATCGAACCGGCGTACACGGAGTTGCAGTCCGCTGCATAACCACTCTGCCACCGCGCCTTAAACTGTCTACCAAGAAAAAACCTCGGCGACGCCGAGGTTTTCTGGAATCTGGAGCGGGAAACGAGATTCGAACTCGCGACCCCGACCTTGGCACGATCGTGCTCTACCAACTGAGCTATTCCCGCTTTGTGCGACAAGACCCGTGCTGACACTGTGCCTCGTTGCGGTGAAGAATTCTACCCATCCGCCCTATAGTGTCAACCCGCGAAATGGCATTTTTTCTGGTTTTTCAGGACTTTGACTGACTTTTGAGCAATTCCGGCGCTGCAGCACGCAGATACGCGAGCATGGACCACAGGGTCAGTGCAGTAGCGACATAGAGCAGCCCGTAGCTCAGCCACAACCAGGGAGTCATCACAATATCCCCCGCCAGATCGAAACCCGGTTTCTGCGCCAGCAGCAAGGTAATCGCCGTCATTTGCGTCACCGTCTTGATCTTTCCAAGCTGGCTGACCGCAACACGAGAGCGTTTACCCAGCTCCGCCATCCACTCTCGCAGCGCAGAGACCGTGATTTCCCGGGAGACAATCACCATTGCCGGTACGGCCAACCAGGCGGTGGCGTGAACCTGCACCAGCATGACCAGTGCCACGGCAACGATGAGTTTGTCGGCAACTGGATCCAGAAAGGCACCGAACGGACTGGTCTGATTCAGTTTGCGGGCGAGATAGCCATCCAGCCAGTCGGTAATGCCGGCGGCCAGAAACAGCAATGCCGCGCAAAGGTCACTCCACTTGAACGGCAGGTAGAACACCAGCACCAGGACGGGAATTGCCACCACACGTATCAGGGTAAGGATATTGGGCAAATTCAGGACCGGGTTGTTCTGCTGCATGTGACCTACCGCTTGTGGACTAAGCGACCAGTATAACGAAAAGCGGCACGTCCCTCATGGGAGATTTTTTGTTGCCAAAGATATCAGGGGCAACCGGCCCCTATTCATGCAACCAGTCATAAATCTGTTGAGCTAGCTGGGTATTCACGCCCGGCACCCTGGCGAGCTCGGTAGCAGAGGCATTCCTTAGCTGCTTTAGGCCACCAAAGTGGGTTAGCAGGGCCTTGCGTCGCTTCGGGCCGATGCCAGGAATTTCATCCAGCGACGACTGCTTGCGCGCCTTGCCGCGCCGTGCCCGATGCCCTGTCAACGCGAAACGGTGGGCTTCATCACGCACTTGCTGGAGCAAATGCAGCGCAGAATGCGAAGGCCCCGGGGTGTACTCACGACCATCCGGGAGATACAAGACCTCAAACCCGGGTCGCCGACTGGGGCCTTTACCAATTCCCATCACCCGCATTGTCCCCTGCAGGTCCAGCTCTCCCATCACATCCCAGGCGCGTTGCATCTGACCCTTGCCGCCATCGATGAGCAACAGATCGGGTAGACGCCCTTGTTCTTTCAACCTTCGCTGGTAGCGCCGGCGTACCGCTTCCTCAATGGCCGCATAATCGTCCCCGGCCTGATCCGGGCTGACATTGAAATGACGGTAATCCGTTTTTCTGGCCCCTTGCTGATCAAACACCACACAGGACGCGACCGCCTTCTCACCCTGGGTATGGCTGATATCAAAACACTCGATACGGCGCACAGGCTCTTGCGCCTCCAGAAGACTTTCCAGTGCCAGAAAGCGGGATTCCATATGCTCCCGTGCGGCAAGCTCTGTGGCGAGAGACTGCTGGGCGTTGGTGGCGGCCATCTGCAACCATGCTGCCCGCTCACCGCGCACTTTCCAGGCCAGTCGCACCTTGCGCCCCCACTGTTCAGTCAGCGCCTCCTGTAGCACTGACGCCCCCTCAACAGGCAGCGTCAGCAGGATTTCCTGGGGTTTGACCGGGTCTTCGCGATCCCCCAGATAGTACTGGGACAGAAAGGCTTCGAGGATTTCAGGCAGCGCTTCCTCTCCGCGGGTATCTGGCCGGAAATTACGGTGCCCCAGTATCCGCCCGCCCCGAATCATCAACACATCCAGCACCGCCAGTCCGTGCCGACCCTCGATGGCTACCACATCCAGATCGCCCTGCCCGGTCTCCGCCACCTGCTTTTGCTGTACCGCCTGAATGGCCGCCAGCTTGTCTCGCAACAGCGCGGCTTTCTCAAACGCCAGCTCGGCGGCGGCAGCTTCCATTTGTGCACTGAGCGTGTCGACGACTTCGCGACTTCGGCCATCCAGAAAATCCCGCGCCATACGCACCTGCCCGGCATAGTCCTCTGGCGACACCAGACCCACACAGGGCGCAGTGCAACGGTTGATCTGGTGCTGAAGACACGGGCGGGTACGATTGCGGAAATAACTGTCAGAACAGTTACGGACCTGGAAGACCTTTTCTACCAGGGACAGGGCTTCGCGCACCGCTCCACCACTGGGATAAGGGCCAAAGTAGTCGCTCCCCTTACGTCGTGTTCCACGATGGAAGGTTATACGCGGATAGGTATCCGAGCTGGTAATGCGGATATAGGGGTAACTTTTATCGTCACGCAGCAGAATGTTGTAGGGGGGACGGATCGACTTGATCAGAGACTGTTCCAGCAGCAGGGCTTCTGCCTCGCTACGGGTGACCGTTGTCTGCACATCCGCGATACGGGCCACCATGGCACGGGTCTTGATGCTGCTGACGTTCTTCTGGAAATAACTGCTCAGGCGAGCCTGCAAATTGCTCGCCTTTCCCACATAAAGCACCTGCCCCTCAGCATCCAGCATGCGGTATACACCTGGCTTGCGGGCGCAGTGCTCAAGAAAGTGTTTGGCGTCAAAACCGGGCAAAGGGGCTGTCTCTGTCATGGTAGCTGTACAGTGTAACAGTGACCGCCCGAGCCCGCTTCCCGCGAGTGGTACAGAGACCCCCTAAACGACCTGGTTTTCAGCTGCATCCAACATGCCGTGACGCACGGCGAGCAAGGCCATCTCCACATCACTGGAGACGCCAAGCTTGTCGAAAATTCGATAGCGGTAGGTGTTGACGGTCTTGGGGGAAAGGCACAACTTGTCTGCCACATCCTGAACCTTGTGACAGTTCACGATCATCATCATGATCTGCAGCTCGCGCTCAGACAGCATGTCCAGCAGGGTTGCCTCTTCCCCAACATAGGGTTTCAAGGCCATGGCCTGGGCGATTTCCGGGCTGATGTAACGCTGGCCACTGGTGACAACCTTGATGGCGCGAACCATTTCTTCCAGGTCGGCGCCCTTGGTCATGTAACCTGCCGCCCCGGCCTTCATCAGGCGCGAGGGAAAAGGCTCTTCTTCACACATGGTGACAGCGATCACCCGGATGCCATCATCAACACGCAGCAACTTACGGGTGGCTTCCAGACCGCCGATGCCGGGCATCTTGATATCCATGAGAACCACATCGGGGCTGGCGTCACGGGTCAGCTGCAGGGCTTCTTCACCCGAGCACGCCTGCCCGACAACTTTGATACCATCAACTTCGTCCAGCATTCTGGCGATGCCGGTACGAACGAGATCATGGTCATCCACTACCAATACTTTGATCATTACTACTTCCCCAGGGCAACTCCTTTGCCCAATCAATCTCGTGACAGGTAAACAACCAGCATATCGGTGATTACCTGTGGTGAACAGGAAACGGTTAACACTGCATCATCAGTGTCGATTCCCCATGCTACTGTATATTAGCCTTTGGTCGCGTTGACCGAAGAAGCCAAAAACACAACCATGGAAAGGCTGCGACAATCGCCACACCGCTAACAAGGAAAAGGCACTCATGAGCGCTATCGTTCTTCTCCTGCTGGGGCTCGGAGGCATGGCCGCCGGCTATCTATTCTACTCCCGCTTTATTGCCGACCGCATCTACCGGCTAGACCCCAATTACCGCACTCCAGCCCATGAATACGAAGATGGCGTGGATTTTGTGCCGACCAACCGCTATGTGCTTTGGGGCCACCACTTCACTTCGGTTGCCGGTGCTGCCCCCATCGTCGGCCCAGCCATTGCCGTTATCTGGGGCTGGCTTCCTGCGTTCATCTGGGTCGTCTTTGGTACCATTTTCTTTGCAGGCGTCCATGACAGTGGTGCCTTGTGGGCCAGTGTCCGAAACCGGGCCAAATCCGTTGGTGCTCTCACTGGCGAAGTGGTCGGTCGCCGGGCCCGTACCGTGTTCATGATCGTGATCTTCCTGGTACTGCTGATGGTCAATGCCGTGTTCGGCGTGGTCATCGCCAAACTGTTGATCAACAACCCCGGAGCGGTCGTCCCCGTCTGGGGAGCCATCGCGGTGGCACTGGTCATTGGTCAGCTCATCTATCGGCGGATCATCGGTCTTGGGGTCGTATCGGTAGTCGGGGTAATCGCCCTTTACAGCCTGATTTATGTCGGCCCGAAAGTCCCCATCGCCCTGCCAGAACAGGTCATGGGGCTTTCTGCCAGCGCCAGCTGGATCCTGCTGCTGTTTGCCTATGCAGCCATTGCTTCGCTGCTGCCTGTATGGATGCTGCTGCAGCCCCGTGACTACATCAATGGGCTGCAACTGTTTGTCGGCCTGATCCTGCTGTATGGCGCGGTACTGATCGGCAACCCCACTGTTGTCGCCCCCATGATCAATGACAATGTGCCCGCCGGCACGCCGTCACTACTGCCATTACTCTTCGTCACTATTGCCTGCGGCGCGATTTCCGGCTTCCACGGGCTGGTTGCCTCCGGAACCAGCTCCAAGCAGCTGGACAAGGAAACCGATGCCCGTTTCGTGGGGTATTTTGGCGCCGTGGGTGAAGGCTCTCTTGCTCTCGCGGCCATCATTGCTGCCACGGCCGGTTTTGCCACCCTGGCGGACTGGGAAGCCGTCTACACGGCTTTCGGGAAAGGCAGCCTGACCGCCTTTGTTGATGGTGGTGCCACGATCCTTGCGGGTGGCACCGGCATGGATGTGGGCGTTGCTGCCACCTTGCTTACCGTAATGGCGGCCCTGTTTGCTGGCACCACCATGGATACCGGCTTGCGTCTGCAACGCTATATTTTCCAGGAATGGGGTGAAATCTATCACCAGAAATGGCTGACACGCCCGTTACCCGCCACCCTGCTGGCCGTGGCGAGCTGCCTGCTGCTGGCCTTTGGTGCGGGCGGTGCCGACGGTAGTGGCGGCCTGCTCATCTGGCCCCTGTTTGGCACCACCAACCAGTTGCTCGCCGGCCTGACGCTGTTGGTGATTACCATCATGCTGGTACGCCGGGGGCGACCAGCCATTTATACCCTCGCCCCGCTGGTGTTCCTGCTGGTGATGACCCTGTTCGCCCTGCTTATTCAGCTCAAGAGCTTCTACGATAAACAGGACTGGTTCCTGCTGGGGCTGGACGTGGTGGTACTGGTTGCGGCACTGCTGGTCACACTGGAGTGCGCTGCCGCACTTAAAAAAGCCTTTCGTGAACCGGTGAAACAAGCCTGATGGGTAACCGCATTCTGGGCGCACTACGCCGACTCAATGAGCTCGGCACCCTGTATTACAATGCGCCCTATCGCGCCGCCATTGCCCGCGCCAAACGTGATGAGGAAGACCTGTTCATGCTGCTGGTCTTTTCCGAAATGATGGGTATTCCCAACCCCGCGGCGTGGAGCACCCTTGAACTGCAGCCTCTGCTGATGGACCGCTTTCATCAGTGGCACACCCGCATGGGCATGGAGCGTTCCCCGCTTGACCACTTTCGTTGCTGTTGATGCCTGACATGCTGGATATTGATGCCCTGCTCAGCCACAAGCGCCTGTTGATGGTTGGCGGCAAAGGCGGGGTCGGCAAAACCACCACGGCTGCGGCACTGGCCTGTCGGGCGGCCAGTGCCGGGCGCAAGGTGCTGTTGGTTTCCACCGATCCGGCCCACAGCCTCGGCGATGCTTTCGATCGGCAGATCGGCAATCAGACCCGTTGTCTTGCCGCCAACCTGTATGCCCTTGAGATTGACCCCAACGAAGAGGTCGACCGTTACCTGGAGAAGGTCAGCGCCCAAATGCGCCGGTTTGCCGGTCCGGACCAGTTCAGGGAACTGGAGCGTCAGCTGCGCTTGAGTCGACAGTCGCCGGGAGCCCAGGAAGCGGCACTGCTTGAGCGGCTGTCACAAATCATTGATGACGCCCCCAACGAATATGATCTAGTCATCTTTGATACTGCGCCCACAGGGCATACCCTGCGTCTGTTGAGCCTGCCAGAAGTCATGGCTGCCTGGACCAGCGGCCTGCTCAAGCACAATCACAAGGCGCGAGAGTTGGGCAAGGTGCTGGATCATCTCGGCCCTGGCAAAGATCTGGATAGTCCCATGCAGGAACCACTGGAACATGGCCGACAGGATCTGGATCCGCGCAGCCAGGAAGTCGCCGACACACTGATGGCACGCCAGCGCTTGTTTCACCGCGCCCGCCGTCGCCTGTCCGATGCACAAACCACAGCCTTCCTGTTCGTACTGACGCCGGAAAAATTACCGATTCTTGAGACCTGCCGGGCAATCAGAAGCCTGGCGGATGCGGATATCCCGGTTGCCGGGGCGGTGATCAACCGGGTGCTGCCAGAACAGGCAGAGGGCAGTTTCTTTGCTGCGCGATTGGCCCGACAACGCCGTCACCTTGACGACATCGCCCGGCAGCTTGCCACGTTACCCACTATGTCAGTCCCCCTGCAGGAAGACGACGTTCAAGGGGTTGAAGCGCTCACCGCGTTCGCATCACTGATCCGCTGACAACGGACACGGCAAACTCAAGAAAAACACAGACAAACAAAAAGGGCTCGCAGTGAATGCGAGCCCTTTCTGTTATAGCGATATGGCGGAGGGGGTGGGATTTGAACCCACGGACGGTCTCCCGTCGCCGGTTTTCAAGACCGGTGCATTCGGCCACTCTGCCACCCCTCCGAACTGGCCAGCAATAATACATGAGCGCGTTAGCCAGTCAACGACCACGGGCTGCCGCGCAAGGCGTTTGCTGGAATGTTGATCAATTCCGGAGCCTGATACCCGATCAGTACTGCCTGAAGATGCGTTGCTTGGCATACCGGTACTGGCTCTCATCGATAGCACCAGCCATGTGCAACCGGCGATGCTCCGCCATTTCTGCAGCCAATCGCACCTTACCCTGGGGCAATTGCTGCCAAGCGTGCTCACAACGACGGCTCAGGGCTTTGACCAGTTTCAGCAAGGCTTCACGCTCACGGCGATATACGGTGACACGAAACACCGGCACCTCGCCATGGCGGGTTTCGAACTGCCATTCGTCACGCCATTTCTTCACCACAGCCGCAAACAGTCCAGCCGTGACACCGGCGGTTACCAATGCGACCAGCCCCCAGCCGGCCATAGTGGCAACTGCAGTGATGGCCGCGCCCATAACAGCACCCAGCAACCAACCCACCGGACGATGACGGCACTGACGCGGCACGGGGTTGATAAATGCCAGATTAAAGTCATGGCAGGTCTCATGACGCCCTCTGAGCTGCCGCGCTTCGAGAAAACGCTCATTGAAGAGAGAAAGGCTGTGCCCGCCCCCGGCAACCCCTTTGCGGCTGAAAAGCGGGCGGTACTGGCGCTCGCGAGGCCCGGGCACCGCAATGAGTACGCCATGCTCATCGCTGCGCCGCACATCCTTTAGCGCTATTTCCTGTTCTGTGGGCTCAAGGCTGAGTGATTGCACGATAATCCCCCTATGTCACTACCCTTAACGCCCCAGATGCTAGCCAAAACCCGCACCGCTCCTTGCGATGGGAGTCACAAAGCCGTCATGGCCCATTGATTACGCACCAAAAGGGTGAACTGCGCATAAAAACAATGAGTTACCGTTCACGGAAACCCTTGATTTTGGCCCCCGTGGCCTTATCATCACAGGGACAATTACCAAGGATGAGATCCCGTATGAACAATCAGCCCAATCCCTATTCCGCTCCCCACCAGCAGGGCATGGCCGTCACCGGCGAGCGTGCGGCCCAGGTTCTGAAAAACACCTACATGCTGCTGGGTTTGTCCCTGGTTGTCGCTACTGGCGCGTCCTGGTTTGCCATGGCCAGCAATATTGGTTTTGTGAATGTGTGGCTTACCATCGGTGTGTATTTCGCACTGCTGTTTGCCACCAACATGTTGCGTAACAGCGCCTGGGGCATCCTGGCCGTATTCGGCCTGACGGGCTGGCTCGGTTTCACCACCGGCCCGATCATCAACATGTACGCCCAGGTTCCCGGCGGCATGGAGATCGTGACCACGGCACTGGGCGGTACCGCCTTTATCTTTGTCGCCATGTCTGCGATTGCGCTGTTCACCCGCAAGGACTTCAGCTTCCTGACCAACTTCATCATGATTGGTATTCTGGTGGCCTTCGCAGCGAGCATTGCCAATATCTTCTTTGCCATTCCGGCCCTGAGCCTGGCGGTGTCAGCCGCGTTCGTGCTGCTGTCTTCCCTGCTGATCATGTGGCAGACCAGCGCCATCATTCACGGTGGAGAAACCAACTACATCCTCGCTACCGTGACCCTGTTCGTGTCCATCTACAACCTGTTCATGTCCCTGCTGCAGATCCTCACGGCCCTTAGCGGCGACGATTGATGCAGTTTGCCATCCTGGTCAATGCGGCGGCGGATTCCCCCGCCGCCTTGACCGCCCTGCTCTCCTGCAAAGCGCTTCACGCCCACCCGGATCACCAGCTTTACCGTCTGTTTTTCTATTCCGATGGCATTCATCTTTGCCACCGCCATGCCTGGCGAGGTGATGGCGACAATGCCAATGCGGCACAGCAATGGCAGCAATGGGTCCAGGAAAGCGGTATCCATGCCGAAGTTTGCGTCGGTGCAGCCCAGCGCCGCGGCATTGTGGCCGGTGACACAGGGCACACTTTGGCCGACGGCTTCAGTCTGGTCGGGTTGGGGCAATGGGCCGATGCGATGATCAATGCACAGCGGGTACTTCAGTTTGGCTAGCCACCTCTACATTGCCACGGCAAATGCGCCGCTCAGTGACCGCTTTCAGGAAATGCTGGACATGCTGATGACCGGCGCCGCCTTTGGCTTGCCCACAGCGCTGTGGCTCACCAATGACTGCGTGAGCGTGCTTAACGCCCTGCCAGCCAACGACAGTCTGCTCCAGCTGGCCGATTTTGGGGTCCGCTGTGTGGTGTCAGACAGCGCTACCACCGGGGCACTCCAGGCAGAGGCGCTCAATGGCGATGAACTGCGGGAGCTGCGCACCGGCTGCCAGCAGGTTCTGGTGTTCTGACATGTTGCATCTGATCGGACTCAAACCCGGCGATCAGGCCGGTATTGATAGCTTCCTTGCGCTATATCAGCCTGATGATATTTGCGTCTTCACCGACGCGGGACTACTGCTTGCCTCTGCCCTGCCGCTGGAAGGCCAGGCTTACCTGCTCGCGCACCCGCAGATGAGCGCCCCAGGAAGCCATCTCGAGCGCATTGACCACACCACACTGCTGGATCTGGTGGCGACACACGGCCCCTGTACCAGCTGGTACTGATTTGTAGATATCACGCCCCTGGCAAGCCCGCGTACCACCGTGCTGCGAGCGGCGTGTTGCGAGGTTTGAATGACAGAACATGCCTTCGCGGAATATGTCCGCACTCTGGGGCGCGGAAAGCGTGCCCGCCGAAGCCTGACCCGGGAAGAAGCCCGCAATGCCATGCAGATGATTCTGGATGGCAAGGTCGAAGACGTGCAGCTTGGCGCCTTTCTGATGCTGCTACGGGTCAAGGAAGAAACCCCGGATGAACTGGCGGGATTTCTGGATGCCTGCCGGGGCGTGTGTGATGAGACACTGAAGGACTTTCCTGCTGTTCAGCTGGACTGGCCCAGTTACGCGGGCAAGAAGAAGCACCATCCGTGGTATCTGCTCGCCACCGTATTGTTGGCAGATCAGGGTATTCGCACGCTGCTGCACGGTGGCCCGGCGCACACCCCCAATCGTGTCTATACCGACGAGTTGCTGCCGGCCCTGGGGCTTAAGGTGGCGACCACCGTGAGCGAGGCCAGTGATCATCTGGCCCGGCAGGGCCTGGCGTATCTGCCCATCGAACAGTTCTGCGCCCCACTCTCTCATCTGCTTACCCTGCGTTTCTATCTTGGCCTGCGTTCGCCCATCAACACCCTGGCACGCAGTCTCAACCCGACACGGGCCCCGCTATCCATGCAGAGCGTCTTCCATCCCGCCTACATCGCGCTGCATCAGGGCGCGGCAGAGCTCTGTGGCGATCGTGATCTGCTGCTCTTCAAGGGCGAAGGCGGCGAACTGGAGATCCGCCCGGATGCCCGCACCGCCATCACCGGCATCCGCCACGGCAAGCCGCTGGACGACGCCATACTGGACAATGTCCTCCCCCGCACCACGCCGCCCGGCACCCCCGATGCAGACATGCTCAAGAAAGTCTGGCGTGGCGAAGCACAGGATGAATACGGCGAAAATGCAGTCATCCAAACGGTCGCCGTGGCCCTCTGGGGCCTGGATAAGGCGGGCTCGCTGGACGAAGCGCGGGAGAAAGCGAAAGCGTTGTGGCAGGACCGGGATACGAGGCGACTGTAGATAGCAATTGATAGTTAATAATGAATAATTAATAGCTTCGCGGGATGTTTCATCACACGCTGCGAGGCAAGAGGCCGCGACCAGTCCATGATCGCGGCTTCTTCGTCTGAGCCATCTTCGTTTGAAGGCATTGCCTGCTGCGGCCACGAATCACACAACATGGCGGAGATGCCCTGAGGCATTTCCGCCCTACGATAGCGCCAAAGTAATACCACCCTCGCGGTAGGAGCCCTTCAAACCTTTCCGTCCGCAACAAAAACCTGCCCAGCCCAAAACAAAAAAGGCGGAGATACCCTGAAGCACCACCGCCTACGTCTTTGATAATGGCTTTTGATTTTAGCTATTCACTATTCACTGTTAACTATTAACTGCTCTTTTTGAACCACCCAAACTTCGGATGCAAACTCACCACACTGCCAACAATGATCAACGTGGGCGCATGAATCTCCCGGCCCTCGATATCATCAGGAAGGGTCTCCAGGGTACCGGTGATCACTTCCTGCAGATTGGTGGTGCCCCGGGAGACAAGCGCAATCGGGGTGTCGCCTTTGCGGCCATGGGCCATCAACTGATCACAGATCTGCCGTAACCCGACCAGCCCCATATAGAACACCACGGTTTCCGTTTCACTGACCAGGTGCTCCCAATCCAGGGTGACGGTACCGTCTTTGCGGTGGCCGGTAACAAACCTGACAGACTGGGCATGATCACGATGGGTCAGTGGAATACCGCCGTAGGCGGCACAGCCGCTGGCGGCGGTGATACCCGGGACCACTTGAAAATCGATGCCCTCCTGGACAATCAGATCGATTTCTTCCCCGCCACGGCCAAAGATAAACGGGTCACCACCCTTGAGACGACAGACCTTCTTGCCCTGTTTGGCGTAGTGCACCAACAACTCGTTGATGTTGTCCTGCGGCAAGGCGTGTTTGTCGCGGGCCTTACCCACATAGACCATTTCCGCATCCCGGCGGGCAAGGTCCACAATACCCTTGCCTACCAAGCGGTCGTATAGCACCACATCCGCCTTCTGTAGCAAACGTAGCGCCCGGAAGGTCAGCAGGTCCGGATCTCCCGGCCCCGCGCCCACCAGATAGACTTCCCCCCGGCTCAGCCTTTCAGGATCGGCCTCGGCAATCGCCTCACTGAGCATGGACTCCGCTTCGGAGTCTTTGCCGGCCAGGACCTTTTCCACAATCGGGCTGTCCAGTGCCTGCTCCCAGAACAGACGGCGGGCGCCCACGTTATTGAGTTTGTCCTTCAAGGGCTGCCGGAACCGTGCCATCAGGTCGGCCAGTCGGCCCCAGCGGGCCGGCAGACTGGATTCAATCTGGCTGCGCAGCTTGCGCGCCAGTACCGGGGACGCACCGGAAGAGCTGATACTGATCAGCACCGGTGAACGGTCGACAATAGCCGGGAAGATAAAATCGCCCAGGGAGGGATCGTCCACCACGTTAACAGGCAGCCCCTTGTCCCCCGCCAGCCGAGCCACCTCGGCATTGATGGCCTTGTTGTCGGTGGCGCAGATCACCAACGACACAGACTGAAGATCGCTTTCCTCGAAGGCTCGCTCACGCAGCGAGCCCTGGCTTTCTGCCACAATCTGGCGCAGCTCGGCGCACACATCGGGAGCAACGACATCAACAAGAGCACCAGAACGGTGCAAAAGGCGACCTTTACGCAAGGCCACTTCACCGCCACCGACCAACAGGGCACGCTTGCCCTGCAGTCGCCAGCTAATGGGTAGGAATTCCATGATTGCTCCCTGGGGGTTCAAACAGGCGGGAGCGTATTACTGCAGCCGCTCCAGCCCTCTCATATAGGGGCGCAATGCCTCCGGCACCGTGACCGATCCATCCGCATTCTGGTAGTTCTCAAGAATGGCTACCAGTGTACGCCCTACTGCCAGACCCGACCCATTCAAAGTATGTACCAGTTCTGGCTTGCCGGTTTCCGGATTCCGCCAGCGGGCCTGCATGCGACGCGCCTGGTAGTCGCGGAAGTTGGAGCAGGACGAGATCTCGCGGTATTTCTGCTGGCTGGGCAGCCACACTTCCAGGTCATAGGTTTTGGTGGAGGAAAAGCCCAGATCCCCGCCACACAAGATCACCACGCGGTAAGGCAGCCCCAGTTTCTGGAGAATCGCTTCTGCGTGGCCGGTCAACTGCTCCAGCGCCGCATCGGACTCTTCTGGCCGAACCATTTGTACCAGCTCCACTTTTTCGAACTGGTGCTGGCGAATCAGGCCACGGGTATCCTTGCCGTGACTGCCTGCCTCGGAACGAAAACAGGGGGTATGGCAGGTATACCGGCGCGGCAGGCTGTCGGCTTCAAGAATCTCGTCTGCCACCAGATTGGTGACCGGCACCTCGGCGGTGGGAATCAGATACAACTCTCGCTCGCCTTCCATCTTGAACAGGTCTTCGGCAAATTTCGGTAATTGGCCCGTTCCCCGCAGGGCTTCAGGGCCCACCAGATAAGGTACATAGACCTCTTCATAGCCGTGTTCGCTGCTATGAATGTCCAGCATGAAATCCACCAGCGCACGATGCAGGCGGGCCACCGCACCGCTCATCACCGCAAAACGGGCGCCAGAGAGTTTACTGGCACTATCGAAATCCAGCGCTCCGCTGGTCAGACCCTCGCCAATATCCACGTGGTCACGGGCTTCAAAGTCCAGCACTCTGGGTTCGCCCCAAGTGCGCACTTCCACGTTGTCCTCTTCGTCGTTACCTTCCGGCACCGCTTCCTGGGGCACATTGGGCACCCCCATCAGGAATTCACTGATCTCGTCGTGAATCGACTTGGCATTGGCCACTTCCTGGTCCAGTTCTGCATCCAGGGTCTTGAGGGTTTCTGCCACCTTGGCCTTGGCTTCATCCACATTCATGCCGGACTGGATCAGCTGCCCAATTTGCTTGGAGGCTTTCTTGCGTTCGGCCTGCAGATCCTGGGAACGTACGTCTGCCTGTTTACGGCGCGCATCCAGTTCGGCAAACGCTGCCAGGTCCAGGCTGTAGCCTCGCTTGGCCAGTGCAGCCTTGATCGCTTCGCCGTCCTGCCGCAGGGCACGAATATCCAGCATGTGTTTCTACTCCAGTTTCAAATCATTCAAATAGACAACAGTGTGTCGCACAGAGACGACGCGTCTCGGTAAACCGTTATTCCCAGATCATGCGACCAAGCATCAAGCCGGTCACACCCAGCGCCAGGCAAATGCTTACGGAGGCAAACGCATAGCCCGCAGCCAGCCCCCAGGCCTTGATTTCGACCATTCGCACCAACTCGAAAGAAAAGGTCGAAAAGGTGGTCAGCGCGCCCAGCATGCCGGTCATGATCGCCAAACGCAGCGCTTCACTGCTGGTCAGGCTGGCCAAGGCTACGGTCAGCAGCCCGAACAGGAAACTGCCCACCAGGTTCACACTGAATGTGGCCCATGGCCACGCAGGCATGGCGGGGACACCCATCCACAGGGTTGTCGCAAACCGCAGACACGCACCCGTTGCCCCCCCTGCTGCCACGGCCAACCATGGCACTGCGCCCACATCAGTCATCCAGCTCTCCGTAGCGTTGCCAATCGCTGTCAGCATTGCGCTGGCGCAGTCGCTGCAGCTTGTCTGCCACCTTGATCTCCAGTCCGCGATTGACCGGCTGGTAGAGCCGGGTATGACGCAAGCTGGAGGGGAAATAATTTTCGCCGTCCACGAACGCATCGGGGAAATCGTGGGCGTAATGATACTCTGCCCCGAAGCCTTCGTCCTTCATCAACTGGGTCGGTGCGTTGCGCAAATGCAGCGGTACCTCATCTGTGGGCTTTTCCCGTACCAGTGCGCGAGCCTGATTGTAGGCGTTATAGACTGCGTTGCTTTTCGGGGCCACGGCCAGATAGGCCACAGCCTGGGCAATCGCCAACTCCCCTTCCGGGCTGCCCAGCCGCTCCTGCACATCCCAGGCTTGCAGGCACAGGGTCAGTGCTCGCGGGTCAGCATTGCCAATGTCTTCACTGGCCATACGCACCACCCGGCGGGCAATGTACAAGGGGTCACAACCGCCGTCCAGCATACGGGCGAACCAGTAAAGTGCTGCGTCGGGATCAGAGCCTCGCACAGATTTATGCAAGGCGCTGATCTGATCGTAGAAAAGGTCTCCACCCTTGTCGAAGCGGCGCACGGCATCGCGCAGCACTTCGCTCATCAGGTCAGCATCGATACGCGGGGCGTCACCATCAGCCAGATCCGCCGCCACTTCCAGCATGTTCAACAAGCGTCGGGCATCACCATCGGCGTAATTGAGGAGCAGCTCGGCGGCGTCCGCGTCGACGGTCATGCCATTGAGACGCGGTTCATCCAGCGCACGCTGCAACAGGCCTCGCAGATCCTCCGCCGCAAGTGACCGCAACCGGTATACCCGTGCCCGGGACAGCAAGGCATTGTTCAGCTCAAACGACGGGTTCTCGGTGGTCGCACCAATAAAGGTAATCGTGCCCTCCTCCACATGGGGAAGGAACGCATCCTGCTGCGCCTTGTTAAACCGGTGCACCTCGTCCACAAACAGGACGGTACGTCGCCCCTGGGCCAGTCGTATCTGGGCTTGCTCGACGGCGGCCCGGATATCTTTGACGCCAGAGAGTACGGCAGAGAGCGTGATAAACGCCGCGTCCACGGCCTGGGAGAGGATCAGCGCCAGGGTGGTCTTGCCCGTGCCAGGCGGCCCCCACAGGATCATGGAGTGAAGCTGGCCGCGCTCGAGTGCCTGGCGCAGGGGTTTGCCGGGGCCGACAAGGTGCTGCTGCCCTACATAGTCATCCAGACTGTTGGGGCGCAAGCGAGCCGCCAAAGGCTGCGCCTGCTGGGCATTGTCGGCGGCAAACAGATCGTTCATTGCTGCTGGATGACGTCAGTACCTTCCGGTGGCGTGAAGTGGAACAGTGAAGCATCAATGCCACTGTTTACCTTCAGGTCACGGAAGTCGATGACGGTTTGCTGGCCAAGCGCATCCTGAAGCCGCATGGACATGGGCTGTTCGCCACGGAAGGTCACGTCAAGCTGGTCGAAAAGCGGGTCATCCCCTTTGGGAGTCAGGCGGTATGTCACTTCCGCGCCATTTCGGTCACGCTCGCTAATGCTGAACGCCTCGGCCACCTGACTTGGCTGTCCGCCAAACAGCAAGGCCGGGGTCTGCCCGAGATCCTGGCTCAGGGGGCGCACCACGACCTGCTCCAGATCTTCATCATAGACCCACACGGTCTTGCCATCCGATACCGCCAGCTGGGAAAACGGGCTCGTGGTGGACCAGTAGAACTGATTGCCCCGCGCCACCTGGAAACGCCCTTCTGCCTGCTGCATGTGGGTGCCGCCCTTGTCGAGCACGGTTTGCTCAAAATCGCCCTTTAATGACTGCAGTTTCTGCAAGCGGGACAGTAATTCGTCGGTGGCGCCAGCCCAGGCCAAAGCCGGAAACAGCAGTGCGACCATCAGTAGTGTACGCATCAAGACTCCTTAGTCGGGACAGATCACGGTTAAACCGGCGGCGGCGCGATTACCTCACGCTGGCCGTTATGCCCCGCTTCGCTGACTACCCCGGCCATCTCCATGGCTTCCACCAAACGGGCGGCACGGTTGTAGCCAATTTTCAGTTTTCGCTGCACAGATGAAATGGATGCCCGGCGTGACTGCGTCACGTAGGCAACCGCTTCGTCGTACAACGGATCATTTTCATCATCACCGTCACCGCCGGCGCCTTCCATGCCGGGCATCGGTGCATTGAGATCCGAGCCACCATCGAGAATTTCTTCCAGGTAGTTAGGCTCGCCGCGCTTGCGCCAATCGTCACAAACCCGGTGGACCTCTTCATCTGAGACAAAGGCACCGTGAACACGTTCCGGAACACTCTTGCCCCCCGGCAAATAAAGCATGTCACCATGACCCAGCAGCTGTTCTGCCCCGCCCTGATCCAGCACGGTTCGGGAATCAATCTTGGACGACACCTGGAAGCCGATACGTGAGGGCACGTTTGCCTTGATCAAACCGGTGATCACATCCACCGAGGGACGCTGGGTTGCGAGAATCAGATGAATCCCGGCGGCCCGCGCTTTCTGGGCAATCCGCGCGATCAGCTCTTCCACCTTTTTGCCCACAATCATCATCATGTCGGCAAATTCATCGATGACGATGACGATATAGGGCAGGTGCTCGGCAAGGGGCGCTTCTTCCTCAAGATTCATTGGGTCTTCAGGCTTCCACAGCGGGTCCTTGATCGGTTCACCCTTCTTCTTCGCCTCATCGACCTTGCGGTTATAGCCGGAGATGTTACGCACCCCCATGGCGGCCATCAGCCGGTAGCGACGCTCCATTTCACCGACACCCCAGCGCAAGGCGCCGGCGGCTTCTTTCATATCGGTTACAACCGGGGTCAACAAATGGGGGATGCCGTCATAGACCGCCAGTTCCAGCATCTTGGGGTCGATGAGAATCATGCGAACATCGTCTGGGCCGGATTTGAACAGCATGGACAGCAGCATGGCGTTCACACCCACGGATTTACCGGAACCGGTGGTCCCCGCCACCAGAAGGTGTGGCATCTTGGCCAGATCCCCCATGACCGGGTTGCCCGCAATATCCTTGCCGAGCGCCATGGTCAGCGGCGATGAGGACTGGTCGAACATCTGGGTGCCCACCACTTCGGTGAAACGGATCATTTCCCGTTGTTCGTTGGGAATCTCGATCCCCACCGTGGTCTTGCCCGGGATGACTTCCACGACCCGAACACTGATCACCGCCAATGAGCGCGCCAGATCCTTGGCCAGATTGGTAATTTTGGAAACCTTGATTCCGGCTGCTGGCTGAATTTCAAAACGGGTGATCACAGGGCCCGGCTGAACCGCCACCACCTCGGCCTCAATGTTGAAATCCTTGAGCTTGATCTCCAGCAGGCGGGACATGCCTTCGAGGGCTTCCTCAGAATACCCGCCCTTGGACTCTTCCACCGGATCCAGCAGTTCCAGCGGCGGAATTTCGCCACTGACCTCAGTGGTGAACAGTTTCTGCTGTTTTTCCTTCTGTACCCGCTCACTCTTTTGCACCGGAGCCGCGGGCTTGGCAATTTTTGGGGGCGTACGGGTTTCGGCTTTTTTCTTGGCCTCGCTGATCACTTTGGCCCGTTTTTCATGGGCCACTTTCTTCTGCCGCTGCTCCTCCTGTTTGCGCTTGCGCGCCTGCCACCAGGCAGGGACTTTCTCAACCGCTCCCAGCACCAGCGCTCCCAGCCCTTCTGCCAGGGCGATCCAGGACAGATCGGTAAAGATGGTCACCCCGATCAGGAACAATGCGACCATGATCAGCGTACCGCCAAGGGGATTGAAGCCATCCAGGGCGGCCGCACCCACTTCATGGCCAAGGATGCCGCCAGAACCTTCCGGCAAGCTGTCGCCCATGCTGAAGTGCATGTAAGACAGAGCGGTACCGGCCAGCATGGTCAAAATAAAGCCCACCAGACGGAGGCTGAACAGCGGCCAGCTACCGGGCAGCCCGGCATGACGTTCACGCAGCACCTTGGCAGCCCAGAATCCCACCAATACCGGGAACAGGTAGGCCATGTAGCCAAACAACCCAAGCAGCAGGTCGGCACTGAACGCACCGGCACGGCCCGCCGCATTACGCACGGCATCCACATGCCCCACATACGACCAGCCCGGATCGCGGCTGTCGAAGCTGATCAACGCCAGCAGCAGGTACATGGACAGAGCGATCAATGCGATCACCATGCCCTCGACCAGCCCGCGCTTGAGATGACGGGAAAACCCGGACTCTCCTTGCCCGGCAGCGGTTTTGCTCACGCCTTACCCCTTAACAAAATCCATGACATTGAACAGATAAAAATCCGTATTAAAAAATGCCGATAACAAATTGAAATTATTGCGATTGTAGTCAATCCACCGTGGGGCGGCCAGCATTGCTGTGTGCCTGCCGGGCCAGCCTGCGGGATTATTGCACAAAACCGCACCCTAACCCGGTTCATTGATCCTTTCTATCACAGCGACAGGCTTCACGCGTGCCCTGTTTTACGGTAGTTTTCACGCCTTGATTATGCAGGCTGAAGGCCCCATGAAAGGTCTCTCGTCCTGCTTACCCCCTATTACTGGAGTTTTCCATGAGCGACGTGCAGCACCATCGCCTGATTATCCTTGGTTCCGGCCCTGCGGGTTACACCGCCGCCGTTTACGCCGCCCGAGCCAATCTCAAGCCGGTGGTGATTACCGGGATTCAGCCTGGCGGCCAGCTCACTACCACCACCGAAGTGGACAACTGGCCTGGTGACGTTGAAGGTCTTCAGGGGCCTGACCTGATGGTGCGCATGCAGCAGCATGCTGAGCGCTTTGACACCGAGATGGTGTACGACCACATCAACGAAGTGGAGTTGCAGAGCCGTCCCTTCACGCTCAAGGGCGACAGCGGCACCTACACCTGTGATGCCCTGATTATCGCCACCGGTGCCTCCGCCATGTATCTGGGTCTGGCGTCAGAGGAAGCGTTCATGGGCAAGGGCGTCTCCGCCTGCGCCACCTGTGACGGTTTCTTCTACAAGGGCCAGCGTGTCGCCGTTATCGGTGGCGGCAATACCGCTGTGGAAGAAGCACTGTATCTCTCGCATATCGCAGAGCATGTCACCCTGGTGCACCGTCGTGACAGCCTGCGCGCCGAGAAGATCCTGCAAGACAAGCTGCTGGCAAAAGACAATATCTCTGTAGAGTGGGATCACACACTCGAAGAGGTGCTGGGCGATGACAGCGGTGTCACCGGCATGCGCATCAAGTCCACCAAAGGTGAAGGCAGCAAGGACATCGAACTGCAGGGTGTCTTCATTGCCATTGGTCACAAGCCGAACACTGATATCTTCGAAGGCCAGCTGAACATGAAAGACGGCTACCTGAAGATTCAGAGCGGCACCGAAGGCAATGCCACCCAGACCAGCATTGAAGGCGTGTTTGCCGCTGGCGATGTGGCCGACCACATCTACCGTCAGGCCGTCACCTCTGCCGGCTCTGGCTGTATGGCCGCGCTGGATGCGGAACGCTATCTGGACAACCTGAAGGGCTGAAACGCCCTTCAGGTGATCGGTTAGCCTGTCATGGTGCCATGGCTGGAACCGGGAAGTCCTTTCCCGGATACCCGTGACGCCCTCACCGACCCCGACGGCCTGCTGGCCGCCGGGGCGGATCTGAGCTCCTCCACACTCATTCGTGCCTACTCCCGGGGTATCTTCCCCTGGTACGATGCCGATCATCAGCCCATTCTGTGGTGGTCCCCTGCCCCGCGCTGCATTTTCTTTCCTGACGACATCCACATCAGTCGCAGCCTGCAACGTCATCTGCGCAACAGCGAGTTTTCGGTGACTCTCGATCGCGCCTTTGAACGCGTCATGTGGCTGTGTGCCCAACCCAGATCAGATGGTCATGGCACCTGGATCAGTGATGACATGATCGAGGCATATGTGGGGCTGCACCGTCAGGGCTATGCCCACAGCCTGGAGATCTGGCAGGACGGCGACATTGCCGGCGCCATCTACGGCATCAAGCTGGGACAGGTGTTTTTTGGCGAATCCATGGTCTCTCCTCGCCGTAACGGCTCCAAGATGGCCTTGGCTGCCCTCAAAAAGCTCGCTCCAGCGCTGGATATCACCCTGATCGACGCCCAAGTGGAGAATCCCCACTTGCTGAGCATGGGGGCAAGACTGCTGGAAAGACCGCAATTTGAAGCCCTCTTGTCGGAGCGAATCACATCCACACCGGGCCCGGAACAGTGGCCAGTAACAGAATGGGCAGGCTTACCCGGACAGCCTTAAGCCCGACCAGCGGCATTCTGTGGGCACCCAGCTCAGCGACGCTATCTAGCCTGCCCCCCTCGTTTCTCGCTACACTGACCCCATGACAGACCTTTCCACCCTGCGCTTCTTCCGGACGCCGGCACATTCATGCAGCTACCTGGAAGATCGTCAGGCCTCGACCCTGTTTGTGGACCCCCAGGCCACACTGTCACCGGAACTCTACAGCGAACTGAGCCTTCTGGGGTTCCGCCGTAGCGGGGATTACCTGTACCGTCCCCATTGCGATCAGTGCAGTGCCTGCATTCCGGCTCGGGTGCGGGTATCGGATTTTCAGCCCAAACGCCGCCACCGTCGGATTCGCAAGGTCAATGATGACCTGGTCGTCAACCGTGAACCTGCCCGGTTTACCCGTGAGCTCTATTCTCTCTACGCGGACTACATCAACCAGCGTCATGGCGATGGCGACATGTACCCCCCGTCCGAGGAACAGTTCACCAACTTTCTGACCTGCGACTGGGCCGATACCCAGTTCTACTGTTTCCGCCAGGCCGGCAAACTCCGGGCCGTTGCGGTAACCGACCAGCTGGAAGACGGTCTCTCTGCCGTCTATACCTTCTTCGACCCCCATCTGCCTGAACGTAGCCTTGGCGTCATGGCCCTGCTGTGGCAAATCGAACAATGCCGACGGCTACAACTCCCATACCTGTATCTCGGTTACTGGATTCACCAGTGCCAGAAGATGAGTTACAAGAGCCAGTACCAGCCACTGGAGATACTGCGTAGCGGCGCCTGGAAGGACCTTCCGGACAAAGATTGATCAGCTTTCCCGTCCATTCGCCCTTGCCGTTAATCCGGTTTTGCAGCCGGCCCGCTTTTGCGGCACAATTGCGCCCTCGCTCAATAGCCGGTAACCCAAGGTATTCGTTGGATGGCGAAAGAAGAACAGATTGAACTCGAAGGTGTAATCGTTGAAACCCTGCCCAACACGATGTTTCGTGTGAAGCTGGACAACGGTCATGTGATCACTGCCCATATCTCCGGGAAGATGCGCAAATTCTATATCCGCATCCTCACCGGCGACCGCGTCAAGGTGGAAATGTCCCCCTACGACCTGACCAAGGGCCGTATCACCTTCCGCATGAAATAAGTCAGGCAGCCGTTAACCGTTAATCCTTAACCGTTAACAGCCAAAAAATACCCCCGCCTCTCACGAGCCGGGGGTATTTTCGTTTCTGCCTTTCGCTGTTAACTGTTCACTGTGACTTGTTAACTGGATTATGCGGGCTCCGCCTCCGCGGCCTTCACCGTGAGAGCAAGCTTGCCGTCCTGTTCAGTGACGTCCACCTGCCCGCCCTGCTCGGCCAGTTCGCCAAACAGCAGTTTCTCGGCCAATGGTTTCTTGAGCTGCTCCTGGATCAGGCGAGCCATGGGGCGAGCCCCCATATCCTTGTCGTAGCCCTTGTCGGCCAGCCAGCTGCGGGCGGCGGCATCCACATTGAGCACCACGCCTTTTTCGTCCAGCTGAGCCTGGAGTTCGACCAGGAACTTGTCGACCACACCCAGAATGACGTCCGTCGTCAGCGGCGCAAACTGCACGATGCCATCAAGACGGTTACGGAATTCCGGGGTGAACGCCTTCTTCAGCACTTCCATGCCATCGGTGCTCTGATCCTGCTCGGTGAATCCGATGGAACGCTTGTTCAACACCTCGGCACCCGCATTGGTTGTCATGATCAGAATCACGTTACGGAAGTCCGCCTTGCGGCCGTTGTTATCCGTCAGGGTGGCGTTATCCATCACCTGCAGCAGAATGTTGAAAACCTCGGGGTGCGCCTTTTCGATTTCATCGAGCAGCAGCACGCAATGGGGAGTCTTGGTGATCGCCTCTGTGAGCAAACCACCCTGGTCGTAGCCCACATAGCCCGGGGGCGCCCCGATCAAACGGCTGACCGTGTGACGCTCCATGTACTCGGACATATCAAAGCGTACCAGCTCAACCCCCAGGGCACGTGCCAGCTGACGGCTGACTTCGGTTTTGCCCACCCCGGTGGGCCCGGCAAACATGAAGCTGCCGATGGGTTTGTTCTCGCCTTTCAGCCCCGCCCGGGACAGTTTGATGGCCGCAGAAATAGTATCGATGGCTTCATCCTGCCCGAACACCGTCATCTTAAGGTCGCGCTCCAGATTGCGGAGCAACTCCTTGTCTGAAGACGATACCTGTTTGGGCGGAATGCGGGCGATCTTGGCGACCATGTCTTCCACATCGATTTCATCGATGGTGCTCTTGCGCTGATCCTCAGGTCGAAGACGCTGCCAGGCACCGACCTCATCAATCACGTCAATGGCCTTGTCAGGCAGGTAGCGGTCATTGATATAGCGGGCGCTCAGTTCTGCTGCGGCTTTGAGTGAGGCATCGCTGTAGGTCACATCATGGTGCTTCTCAAACCGTGACTTCAGCCCCTTGAGAATACCGATGGTGTCTTCCACCGACGGCTCAACCACATCAATCTTCTGGAAACGGCGAGACAAGGCCCGGTCCTTCTCGAACACACCACGGTATTCCTGGAATGTGGTAGAGCCCATGCACTTCAGCTCACCATTGGCCAGCAATGGCTTGAGCAGGTTCGAGGCGTCCATCACTCCGCCGGACGCCGCACCGGCGCCAATAATCGTGTGGATTTCGTCAATAAAGAGGATGGAATTGGGCTCTTTTTTCAACTCGGCCAACAGGGATTTCAGGCGCTTCTCGAAATCACCGCGGTACTTGGTTCCCGCCAGCAGAGCACCAAGATCCAGTGAATAGACGGTGGCATCGAGCAACGGCTCCGGTACCTGCTCCTCCACGATCATCCGCGCCAAGCCTTCAGCGATCGCGGTCTTGCCGACCCCGGGCTCACCCACCAGCAGCGGGTTGTTCTTGCGGCGACGGCAGAGAATCTGCGCTGCACGCTCAATCTCGAATGCACGGCCCACCAGCGGGTCAATGCGGTCCTCACGAGCCAGTACATTCAGGTTGGTCGCATAGTTCTCCAGCGCGCTGGCCTGCGACGGCTCTTCCGCCGCGTCGTTTTCCTGGGCCGCTTCGATAGAGGGATCGGCGTCCTCGACCTGGGAAATGCCGTGGGCAATGAAGTTAACTACGTCCAGACGGTGAATGTCCTGACAGTTGAGGAAGTAAACGGCCTGGCTTTCCTGCTCGTTGAAAATGGCGACCAGTACGTTGGCACCAGTGACTTCCTTCTTGCCGGAGGACTGGACACTGAACACGGCCCTCTGCAGCACGCGCTGAAAGCCCAGGGTCGGCTGGGTATCACGATCCGGATCACCTTCCGGCAACAAGGGGGTGGAATCTTCAATAAACTGGCTTAACGCATCACGCAATTCATCCAGGTCCGCGCCACAGGCGCGCAGCACCTCAACGGCGGCCTCGTTATCCAGCAGTGCCAGCAGCAGGTGTTCTACCGTCATGAACTCATGACGATGGCTGCGCGCATGGCGAAACGCCTCGTTTAGCGTCATTTCCAGTTCTTTGCTGAGCATAAGGCTACCTCACTACCGGGCTCGCGTTGTCAGGCCTTTTCCACCTGACACATCAGCGGATGCTGATTTTCACGAGCATATTCAACCACCTGGGTGGCTTTGGTTTCGGCGATATCCTGCGGGTAGAGCCCGCACACCGCCTTCCCTTCCGTATGTACCGTCAACATGACCCGGGTGGCCTGTTCACGGTTCATGCTGAAGAAGTCCTCAAGTACTTCCACCACAAAATCCATGGGGGTGTAGTCATCGTTGATCATCAACACCTTGTACATGGACGGCGGCTTGAGTTTCGGTCTGGCCTCTTCGATGGCCAGATCCCCATGGCGATCAGGGTCTGCCGGATTGTCTGCGGGGCCTGCCGAGATCCCCACCCGACCCTCTGGATTCTCCCTTTGCCACCACTGCTGCAAATTCATAAGCCTCTTAACCGTTGTAACCCTGCTGGCACCAACAGGCAATATTGAAATGATGGGCGGTCATGCTTTTTTCAATCCCCGGCGCCGTTACATGACCACAAAAAGTTCATGGGGTTGACACCCCGCGACGCATGTTTAAAAGTTGCACAATGCGATGCCGTCATAATGGGACGGGTCACACCGCCGCAGACATGCCGGCCACACCGCCGACGGCGCCCCAACGCGCCGCAATCAGATGCAGTGTACCGTGCTGCCTGCGGGTAATAAAAAGAAACGTTAGGGCATGCAAAAGCTCTTGGCCATTGGAGAGGTAGAGGGAAGGACCATGGCAACGGGAAGGGTTAAGTGGTTTAACAACGCAAAAGGGTATGGTTTTGTTCGTCCGGATGAAGGCGGTGAAGATCTGTTTGTTCACTATTCCTACATCCAGATGGAGGGCTACAAGAGCCTCAAAGCCGGCCAACCGGTGGAATACGAGATTCAGCCAGCCAACAAGGGCTTCCATGCTGTCAATCTGCGTGCCAGCGGCGAAGCCATCAATGACGCCTCCAATGAGGAGGACGCCGCGGAATAAGACCCGCCGCCGTCACTGCACGGCAAGCCCCCTATGCCTTGACAGGGGCAAACAGCGCAAACAGATAGACACAAACAAAAATGCCGGCTTTCGCCGGCATTTTTGTTTCGTGCCAAGCCCTTACTTACAGCTTGTCCAAAATGTCATTGAACGTGGCACTGGGGCGCATGGCAGCTGACGCCTTGCTGAAATCAGGGTTGTAATACCCCCCGATATCGGTCGGCGACCCCTGCACCGCCACCATTTCCTTGACGATGTTTTCCTCGTTCTCGGTCAGCAGCGCCGCGATGGTGCTGAACTTGTCTTTCAGCTCGGCATCGTCGTCCTGTGCCGCCAGGGCCTGGGCCCAGTACATGGCGACATAGAAGTGGCTCACCCGGTTATCCGGCTCACCGACCTTGCGGGACGGCGCCTTGTTCTGCTCCAGGTACTGCTCGTTGGCCTTGTCGAGGGCTTTGGCAATCACCTTCGCCTTCTTGTTGCCATACTTTTCACCAAGCTCCTCGATGGAGACGGCCAGCGCCAGAAACTCGCCCAGCGAGTCCCACCGCAGGTGGTTCTCTTCCAGGAACTGCTGTACGTGCTTGGGTGCAGAGCCACCGGCGCCCGTTTCATAGAGTCCGCCACCGGCCATCAGCGGCACAATGGACAGCATCTTGGCGCTGGTGCCCAGCTCCAGGATCGGGAACAGGTCCGTCAGGTAGTCACGCAGTACGTTACCGGTGACTGAGATAGTGTCCTTGCCACGGATCATGCGCTCCATGGTGTAACGGATCGCCTGAACCGGGGACATGATGCGGATATCGAGCCCGTCGGTGTCATGATCCTTCAGGTATTCAGTGACTTTCAGGATCAGCTGGGCGTCGTGGGCGCGCTCTTTGTCCAGCCAGAAAATAGCCGGGGTATTGCTCTGGCGGGCACGGGTCACCGCCAGCTTGACCCAGTCACGAATGGGCAGGTCCTTGGCCTGACACATGCGCCAGATATCGCCCTCTTCCACGTCGTGGGTGAGCAACACCTCGCCGTCTTCACGGACAACGCGCATAGTGCCACCTTCTTTCATTTCGAAGGTCTTGTCGTGGGAACCATATTCCTCTGCTTTCTGGGCCATCAGACCCACATTCGGCACAGAACCACAGGTCACCGGATCAAAGGCGCCGTGAGTCTTGCAGAAGTTCACCACTTCCTGGTAGATCGTTGCGTAGGTGCTTTCCGGAATCACCGCCTTGGTGTCCTTGAGCTTGCCATCGGCGCCGTACATCTTGCCGCCCTGGCGAATCATGGCCGGCATGGAGGCATCGACGATGACGTCGGACGGTACATGCAGGTTGGAGATACCGCGGTCAGAGTCGACCATCGCCAGCTCCGGACGATGCAGGTAACAGGCACGAATAGTGGATTCGATCTCCAGGCGCTGGGAAATCGGTAGCTCTTCAATCTTCTGGTAGATATTGCTCAAGCCGTTGTTGGGGTTGGCACCGATTTGTTCCAGTACCTCACCGTGCTTCTCAAACAGCTCTTTGTAGAAGCGACGCACCGCATGACCGAACACGATCGGGTGCGACACCTTCATCATGGTGGCCTTCACATGCAGCGAGAACAGAATGCCAGTGTTCTTGGCATCTTCGATCTGCTCATCGAAGAAGTCGCAGAGCGCCTTCTTGCTCATGAACATGGCATCAATGACTTCCCCGTCCAGCAAGCCAAATTCCGGCTTCATCACAGAGACATTGCCCTGGGCATTCACAAACTCGATGCGAACCTTGCAGGCCTTGTCAATGGTGGTAGAGGTCTCGTGGGAAAAGAAATCCCCCCCACGCATATGGGCCACGTGGGTGCGGGAAGCCTGGCTCCAATACCCCATGCTGTGCGGGTTCTTGCGCGCGTAGTTTTTCACCGCCAGCGGTGCGCGACGATCTGAATTACCTTCACGCAGCACCGGATTCACCGCAGACCCCAGAACTTTGGCGTAACGGGACAGGATCTCCTTCTCTTCATCAGTGCGAGGCTCGTCCGGGTACTCAGGGACGTTATAGCCATGCTCTTTGAGCTCGGCGATCGCTTCACGAAGCTGTGGAATAGAGGCGCTGATGTTAGGAAGCTTGATGATGTTGGCTTCCGGGTCCTGGGTCAGATCGCCCAGTGCGGAGAGGGTATCGTTGACTTTTTGGTCGTCTGACAGATGTTCGGGGAAGTTGGCGAGGATGCGTGCGGCAAGCGAAATATCGCTACTTTCAACTTCAATCCCGGCAATGGAGGTAAATTTCTCAATAATGGGCAAAAACGAGTAGGTCGCCAGCGCGGGCGCCTCATCTGTCATGGTGTAAATAATTTTTGGGGTGGTCATAGAATTATAAGTCCCAATTGTATTGGCAGTGTTTCCCACCTGATGTGAGTCGGCTTTTGACCGTCAGATCAGCGGGTCTTAACAGGACTACTCTGTCTTTATCAAACCGTAACCGGCGTGCGCTGGCGAGTATAGCACTGACCGTTTAGCCTTGTTAGCGTAGCTGGCCGGTAATACGACGCATTATATCAATCAAACCTATCAGGATTGTCAGGCCCCATGGCGCAATTGATCTTGCTCAACAAACCCTTTCAGGTGTTGTCCCAGTTTCGCGACGATCAGGGTCGCCGAACGTTGAGCGAATTCATCCCCCAACCGGACGTGTACCCGGCGGGACGACTGGACTGGGATTCTGAAGGCCTGCTGTTGCTGACTGATGACGGCAGTCTGCAGGCGCGCATCAGCAGTCCGCGGTTTCACCTTCCCAAAACCTATCTGGTTCTGGTGGAGGGTGAGCCCGGGGGCTCTGATCTGCAAAAATTGCGCCAGGGCATCACTTTGAAAGACGGCCCTACCCGGCCAGCCCAGGTCGAGCGCATTGATGCCCCGCCACTGTGGGATCGGCATCCTCCGGTTCGGTCACGCAAAACGGTAACCGACAGCTGGTTGAAACTCACCATAGACGAAGGTCGAAACCGGCAGGTACGACGCATGACCGCCGCCATCGGATTTCCCACCTTGAGACTGGTTCGCTGGCAGATTGGGGACTGGTCAGTGGAAGGCCTGGCGCCAGGAGAATGGCGCGCTAGCGAGGTGCACGCCCCGTCGCGTCCTGCAGCCAGGCCGCGGCGGCCTGGTCATCGCTCTCGCGGGCCTCGACCCAAATCCAGCGCCCGTCGATAAGCTCTTTCTTCCAGAACGGCGCCCGGGTCTTCAGCAGATCCATGATAAAGGCGCAGGCCTCGAAAGCAGCCTGACGGTGGGCCGAGCTGACCGCCACCTGGACAATGTCATCACCGGCCTGAATGGTGCCAACCCTGTGCACCACCCAGGCACCATTGAGGTGCCAGCGACTGCAGGCCTGCTCAACAATGGTGCCAAGCACGGATTCCGTCATGCCCGGGTAATGCTCCAGATGCAGGGCCTCTACCTTGCCTTGCTCATCGCGTACCTGGCCACTGAACATCACCACCGCACCACTGCGCCCCTGATCCCGCAGCCACAAATCCGGCTCGCTGGCGCTCAAACCACCCTCACGAACCTCGATATGGGCCTTCATCCGCCGGTCACCGGTGGAAACAGGGCCACCACGTCTCCCGCTTCCACTAGACTATCCTCATTACCCAGCACTTCATTGATGGCCACCATCCGTCGCGGTGTCGCCTCCAGAGCCTTGGCCAGAGCCACATCGGTTGTCGCCAGCCAGTCAACCAGCTGCGCAACCGTGCTCACCCCTTCCGGTAAGTCGACCTGGATAGCATCACGGCCTGCCCGTTCCCGCAGAGCAGCAAAAAAGCGTACCTGGACCATCAATGTTCTTCCTGTTCGTTAACGCGTTGGTAATGGCCGCTACGCCCACCCAGTTTTTCCAGCAGGCAGACGCTTTCAATCACCATGCCACGATCGACCGCCTTGCACATGTCATACAGCGTCAGCGCCGCCACCGAAGCCGCGGTCAGGGCCTCCATCTCGACCCCGGTTGTGCCGCTGAGTTTGCACAGGGTCTCGATCCGCAGGGCGTCATCCCCCTCTGGCTCGATATTCACGGTCACCTTGGTCAGCATCAGGGGGTGGCACAGAGGAATCAGGTCCCAGGTCTTTTTGGCCGCCTGAATGCCTGCAATACGGGCGGTTGCCAACACGTCGCCTTTGGGATGGCGCTGATCCTGAATCATGGCCAGCGTGGCAGGCTGCATGCGTACCCGGGCCTGGGCCACGGCGACCCGTTGAGTCACTGCCTTGTCAGTGACATCAACCATCTGTGCCTGTCCACTGCTGTCCAGGTGGGTAAACTGATCGTCTGACATCCTCGCTCCTGGCCTGTTGTCTCGGCGGCGGCTGCGCTACCATTCCCGCCTTTCATCGTATCGTATTGTGCCCGGCTCCGCCGGGCACCCTGTTGGCAGATCTGCTATGAACAGCTTCGAGCCGCACATTACTGTGGCCTGCGTGGTGGAACAAGACGGCAAGTTCCTGTTTGTCCGCGAATTGAGCAAGGGCCGTGAGGTCCTCAACCAGCCAGCCGGCCACGTGGAGTTCGGCGAAACCCTGGAACAAGCGGCCTGGCGTGAAACACTCGAAGAAACGGCTTGGCAGGTGGAAATCACCGACCTGTTGGGCTGGTACATCTTTCAGCCGCAGAAAGGCGGCGGGGTGTACTATCGGACCTGCTTTGTGGCCCGACCGGTGAGCCACGACCCACGTCAGAAACTGGATACCGGCATCCTTGACGCCGAGTGGCTGACACCAGAGGCCTTCCGCGCCCGTCGTGACCAGCACCGCAGCCCCCTTGTGGAACGCTGCCTGGATGACTATCTCTCTGGTAGACGATTGCCCCTGGACACCATTTACCAGCACCCCTGGCCTCTCCAGCGGGGCTGACAGGAATACTGTGACCATGCACAAAGCGCCTCAAGATACCCGCGTTATCGTTGGCATGTCCGGCGGTGTGGATTCCTCCGTGGCGGCCGCCCGACTGATCGACGCTGGCTACCAGGTCGAAGGCCTGTTCATGAAGAACTGGAACGAGGACGACGGCACCGAGTATTGCACCGCCCGCGAAGACCTGCTGGACGCCATGCAGGTGGCCGGTGTTCTTGGCATCGAATTGCACACCGCCAACTTTGCCTCGGAATACTGGGACCGGGTATTTGAACATTTCCTTGCCGAATACCGGGCAGGCCGGACCCCCAACCCGGATATCCTCTGCAACAAGGAAATCAAGTTCCAGGCCTTCCTTGACCATGCACTGACCCTGGGCGCGGACTACATTGCCACCGGCCACTACGCGCAGGTCGATCACACCGGAGCCGCGAAGCTGGTTCGCGCTGTCGATACCAACAAGGACCAGACCTACTTCCTGCACGCGGTAGATCACCACAAGTTCGATCGTACCCTGTTCCCGCTGGGGGATCTGGAAAAGCCCGAAGTGCGCCGGATCGCCGAAGACAAGGGCTTCGCCAACCACAAGAAAAAGGACTCCACCGGCATCTGCTTTATTGGTGAGCGCCGCTTCAAGGATTTTCTCGAGCAGTATCTGCCTGCCCAACCCGGCAAGATTGAAGACGACCACGGCAACGTGATTGGCGACCATGATGGCCTGATGTACTACACCCTCGGCCAGCGTCAGGGGCTGGGTATTGGCGGCCGCTCCGATAGTAACGATGCCCCCTGGTATGTGGCGGGCAAGGATCTGGACCGCAATGTCCTGATTGCCGTGCAAGGCACCGAACATCCACTGCTGTACAGCCGCGAACTGACCAGTGCCCCGGTCATGTGGGTGGCCCTGCAGCCTCCGGCCCTGCCAGCCAGACTCACGGCAAAGACCCGCTATCGCCAACCCGATCAGGCCTGTACGGTTTCCGATGCCGGTGAGGGGCGCGTTCATGTGGTCTTTGATGAGCCACAACGCGCAGTGACCCCCGGTCAGTCCGTGGTCTTCTACGATGGCCCGGTCTGCCTCGGTGGCGCGCCCATTGAAGCAACCCGGTAACGACCCAACGCCAAGGACAGACACCCCATGAGCGAACGTTTCTCTCGCGAACAGCAGCGAACACTGGCGCTGGCTGCTGTGTTCCAGGCGGCCCAGCTGGCAGACGACATTGCCCTGCGTGGTGATTGCGACCCACGGGCCTTTGAAGCGCTCATCGAGGGCGTAATGGCACTGGATGCGGAGACTTTTGATGCCATCTATCCCAGGCCCGGCCTGCTACGCGATGGCATGAGCTTGCTCAACCGCAGTCTCAACAAGGATTCCGCCGGAGGCTCCCTGCGCCCGCTCAACTACGGCCTGGCCCTGCTCCATCTGGCAGGCAAACTCCGCAAGAACGACGACACCACCAGCATTCTGCGCCATCGGCTCATAGCCCTGAGTGGCCAGCAAGCCCATTTCAGCAGCCTCACCGAAGATGCGTTCTGTCACCGGCTGGCCGGGATCTACGTGGACACCCTGGGGACCTTCCGCTTTCGCATACAGGTGAAGGGCGAGCCCTCTCACCTTCAGGACGAAAACAAGGCCGCCAGGATTCGCGCTCTGTTCCTTGCCGGCGTCCGCGCCGCCTTCCTGTGGCACCAGTTCGGCGGGCGCCGCTGGCATCTTCTGTTCCAGAGAAAACTTATCCTTTCACAAATAGAATCGATAGATATCAATAATTTATAGAAATTTTTTAATCTTTTTTATCAATATAGGTCACGGGCTGTGACAGCGGAATCTGAACCACCAGAACCGCCCATATATGACAGCCCTCTCCCGCTATTCCCTCTGTAATCCCTGCGCTCTCAATGGGGCACCCCCTTTTCCCGTAACCGGCGAATATCGCCACCAGCCACGCTCCCGACACCAACGCAACAGAAGCACGCAGCCCCGCCTTTTTTGCTGTATCATTGCGCCGCTTTGGAACCTTACTTGGACGACTTCGGGAGCCTGACACATGTCCAGCCTGAATACCCTCACCGCCATTTCACCGGTCGATGGCCGCTATGCCGGCAAAGTCGATGCCCTGCGTAACACTACCAGTGAATACGGTCTGATCCGCTTCCGCGTCCACGTGGAAGTGAGCTGGCTGGAACAGCTCGCCCACGACAAGAATATCCCCGAAGTCCCGCTGATGAGCGGTCAGGCAGCCTGGCACCTGCGCGGCATTACCCGCGACTTCGAAGCCAAACATGCCGAGCGCATCAAGGAAATCGAAGCCACCACCAACCACGACGTGAAAGCGGTGGAATACTTCATCAAGGAACAGATGGCCGAGCACAGCGAACTGGCTGGCATGAGTGAATTTGTCCACTTCGCCTGCACCAGTGAGGACATCAACAACCTCTCCTACTCCCTGATGCTCAAGGAAGCCCGCGAGATCCTGCTGCCCAAGATGGACCAGGTGATCAACGCCATCCGCCGTCAGGCCCATAGCCTGGCCGACCAGCCGATGCTGTCACGGACCCACGGCCAGTCGGCCTCCCCCACCACCGTTGGCAAAGAAATGGCCAATGTGGTGGCCCGCCTGCAGCGCCAGCGCGATCAGTTCGCCGCTGTGGAACTGCTCGGCAAGATCAATGGCGCGGTGGGCAACTACAACGCTCACCTGTCGGCCTACCCGGAAGTGGACTGGGAAACCTTTGCCCGCCGTTTCGTTGAAAGCCTGGGACTGACCTTCAACCCCTTCACCACCCAGATCGAACCCCACGATTGCGTGGCGGAGTACTTCCACGCACTGATGCGTTTCAACACCATCCTGCTGGATTTCGACCGTGACGTGTGGGGCTATATCTCGCTGGGTTATTTCAAGCAGAAAACCGTGGAAGGCGAAGTGGGTTCCTCCACCATGCCCCACAAGGTCAATCCCATCGACTTCGAAAACTCCGAAGGTAACCTGGGTCTGGCCAATGCGATCATGGATCATCTGGCCGCCAAGCTGCCCATTTCCCGCTGGCAGCGTGATCTGACCGATTCCACCGTACTGCGTAATGTCGGTGTCGGTCTGGCCCACAGCCTGATCGCTTTCGAGGCTAGCCTGAAAGGTATCGGCAAGCTGGAAGTGAATGCCGCCCGTCTTAATGCAGACCTGGATGCCGCCTGGGAAGTCCTCGCCGAGCCGATCCAGACAGTCATGCGTCGCTACGGGATCGAAAAACCCTACGAGAAGCTCAAGGCTCTGACCCGCGGCAAGGACGGCATTAATCAGGAGACCCTCACCGCCTTCATCAATGATCTGGCGATCCCGGATGAAGCCAAGGAAATCCTGCTTGCCATGACCCCGGCCAGCTACATCGGCAACGCCCCGCAACAGGCACGTAACCTCTGAAGCGTGAGGCTGTGCCAGCTATCGCTGGCACAGCCTTGCTGCCGGACTTGCCCATGAGCGCCACACTCCCAAACTTCACCTTGCCGCTGGCTCCTGAAGCCTTTCTGCGTGATTACTGGCAGAAAAAGCCGCTGTTCATGCCCGCAGCCGCCACGGGTCTTGACAGTCCCGACGCTGACACCCTGGCCGGGCTGGCTCTGGAAGACGGCGTAGAAGCCCGAATTATTCAGGGAGCGGGCAAGGGCCCGTGGCAGCTACAACAGGGCCCGCTGGACGAGGAGATCTTTTCCACTCTCGGGGAACGGGACTGGACCCTGCTGGTGCAGTCAGTTGATCATTTCCTCACCGAAACCTCTCTGCTGCTGGACGGCTTTGCGTTCCTGCCGGGCTGGCGCGTGGAAGACATCATGATGAGTTACGCGGTGACGGGCGGCAGTGTCGGCCCGCACTTTGATCGTTATGACGTCTTCCTGATTCAGGCGCACGGTTCCCGTCGCTGGCAAATTGGAGAGGTCTGTGACGAACACAGCCCACGCCTGCCCCACCCGGACCTGAAATTGCTCGATGGCATGGCAGTCCGGGAAGAATATATCGCCATGCCCGGCGACGTACTCTACCTGCCGCCTGGGGTCGCACACCACGGTGTGGCCGAGGATGATGACTGCCTGACTTGGTCCGTCGGCTTCCGTGCACCGGATTACCAGATGCTGATGGCCGAAATCGCCGGTGAGTGCCTGGCAGATGCTGACAGCCACCTGTTCACGGACCCCCAGCGTACCGTCCCCAACAACCCAGCCATCCTGACCGATCAGGATCGCCAGGCCCTGGTGCGTGGGGCGCTCGATCTGCTTAAGCCAGAAGGCATTGAACGGGCAGTTTATCGCTGGCTATCGACCCCCCGACAGGATGGCCTTGAATTTGCCATCGACGACCACCATATTCGCGAGCGCGATCCGCACACCGCCCTGGTTCGCCATGGCAGCGTGCGCCTGCTGATGCAGGGCAACCGGGTATGGCTCAACGGTGAGCCGCACACCCTTACAGAACAACAACGCCCGCTGGTTCAGCTATTGGCCAGCAAGCGACGCTACACGGAAAGCGAGCTGGAAGCCGTAATGACTTCCACCGCCAGGGAATTGCTCCATGAATGGATTGAACAGGGCTTCTTCGCCCCACTGTAACGAGACCCCTATGGCTATCAGCATTATCGAAACCCGTTGGGATGAAAGCGAAACCGCCCTGCGCAACCTCCGCCAGCAGGTGTTCATTGATGAACAGCACGTGCCGGAGGAGCTGGAATGGGATGGGGAAGATGACCAGGCCGTCCATTTTATGGCCCTGGACGCGAACCAACAGCCGGTCGGCTGTATCCGCTTGTTGCCCACCGGGCAGATCAGCCGCCTGTGCGTATTGTCAGAGCAACGTAACAACGGCGTAGGGAGCTCCCTGCTGGTGGCAGCCGAAGATGCCGCCCGTGGCCTGGGAATGGAAGAAATCTTCCTGCATGCCCAGACCCACGCCACCAGTTTCTATGAGGCTGCAGGGTTTTCTGTGTCCGGCGGGATCTTCATGGACGCCAACATCCCACACCGACAGATGTTCAAACCGCTGGTCTGATGTCATTTGTCATCGGCGACGACGACACCCTGATCACCCTCACCCGAAGCCAGGCCAGCGAAGGGCTGGCTCGCCTGGCCCACGCCTGCAAGCGCCGTCTGTGGCTTCGCGTGCCCACCCTCGATGCACTCACCGCTGACGATCAGGTGGTCGATGCCATCAAGGCTCTGGCCATCGCCAGTGAACGCTCCGACGTGCGAGTGCTGTTTGATGATCAGCAAGAGGCGGTGCGCAATGGCCATCGGCTGATTCACCTCGCGCGCCGACTGCCCTCACGCATTCAACTTCGCCAGACCCAGCAGGATGACTGTGACCCGCAGGCCTGCCACGCGCTTGGGGATGATACCGGCCTTTTCGAAGCCATCGGCTGGCCACGGCCCCGCCGCATTCACCTGTGCGCACACCGCCTGCCGCGAGCGCCACGCCTTGCCAGGGATTTTCAAACGCTTTGGGAACGGGCCGGCACCAGCCCGGAACTCCGGGAGCTGCGACTGTAACGCTAAGGAACCTCTGAATAACTCCTTGCATGCTC
>NZ_AQOQ01000025.1:0-50565 GCF_002888555.1 Alcanivorax sp. MD8A
TTGACAGTTGATAGTGGACAGTTGACAGCTGAATTCAAAAGCGAAAATCCTCCGCTACGAAGCCGCGTAGGTCGGAAATGGGCGTGAGCCCATCTCCGACATGGCGTTGCAGGGTGCGACAAAACCCGTTGAAGGTTCAAACACGAGGATGTGCCGGTGCCAGTTTGCAGCGAGGGGGTTTTCGCGCTGAATCGAAGGCACAGGGTTTCAGGGGATCAACGAGACCTTCCCGTGCTTTTCAACTTTCAACACTCGTTCTTTGATGGCGGAGATGGGCGTTCGCCCATTTCCGCCCTACGGAAAATCTGATGGCGGTGAGTGATAAACAACCTCTGGTGATCGTTGGCGGCGGGATGGCGGGTGCCATGCTGGCGTTGTTGTTGCGTCGCCATGGCGCAGGCAGTGTGGTGCTGGTGGAAAGTCATCCGCTGACGTTGCCTGAAACGCCGCCGTTGACCCCGAGTTTTGATGCGCGCAGTACTGCGCTGTCGGCGGGCACGTTGGCGGTATTGGATGATCTTGGTCTGGGCCTGGCTATTCGTGAACACGCCGCTGCAATTGGCACGGTGCATGTGTCCCGGCAATCCCGGCTCGGGTTGACCCGTATGTCCGCACAGGAAGAAGGCGTCGACCAGCTTGGGGTGGTGGTAGAAAACCGCTGGCTGGGTTTTGTGTTGCTGGGGGCGCTGTTCAGTGATGACGCCATTACCGTGCGTGCACCGGATGCGTTGTCCGGTATTCGTCGCCTGGAACATGGCTATCAAGTTTCCCTCTCCAGTGGTGATACCCTGCACACGCCCTTGCTGATCGCGGCGGATGGCGCCCGCTCCAAAACCCGCGAGTGGTTGGGGATCAGTGCCCGGGATCATGACACCGGGCACGATGCCCTGATTGCCAACCTGTCACTGGCGAGCTCCCATGAGGGTATTGCCTATGAGCGCTTTCTCAATGAAGGGCCGCTGGCATTCTTGCCCCTGCCAGACCAGCGTTTTGCCCTCGTCTGGACGGGGCCCCGTGAGCAGGTAGCGCGGTGGATGGCCATGAGTGAGCAGGACGCGTTGGCACAATTGCAGGCACGCAGCCCGGCCGGGGCGCCGCGCCTCACCGGGTTGGGAGAGCGTCAGCGTTACCCGCTGGTGCTGACGGAATCTTGCGCACAGGTCGTGCCCCATGGCGTTGTGGTGGGTAATGCCGCCCACACCCTGCACCCGGTGGCCGGGCAGGGCTTTAATCTGACGGTGCGGGATCTGCAGGCGCTGGCCTGCACGGTGGGTGGCAGTGATCATCCTGGCAGTCTGCGAATCCTGCAGGCTTTCGCTTCCCAGCGCGAAAAAGATCAGGCCTTGATCGGTCAGGCCTCTCGCTGGGTGCCAGAACTGTTTCGCGTCCAGCACCCGCTGTTTGCTCACAGCCGCCAGCTGGGCCTAGTTGCGCTGGATCTCCTGCCTGGGTTGCGTAGCGGGTTTGCGAAACGGGCCATGGGGCTGTGAAGAGCAGTTAATAGTTAACAGTGAATAGTGAATAGCTAAGGTTAAAAGCGAAAATCAAAAGCCAAAACCGGGCTACGAAGACGCGTAGGTCGGAAATTGCCGCCAGGCAATCTCCGAGATGTCGGTGCAGGGCAGGACAAAATCAGTTCAAAGTTCAAAGTTGAAACGCGAGACAGGTTTTACCGTTCTGGATTTCTGTACCCGCGCCCTTACCGGTGAACGCGGGCACGGTACTGCAAAACCCGCTGGCTTGGCTCGCGTTTGAACTTTGAACTTTAAACTTTCAACTCATGGCATTGAATGGTGGAGATGGGCTTGCGCTCATTTTCGCCCTCCGGAAAGGACCTGTGATGGGCGTTAGCGAACAACACATCATTATCGTCGGTGGTGGTATGACCGGGGGGTTGCTGGCGGTGCTGCTGGCGGCTGAGGGGCTGCGGGTGACGGTGCTGGATGGTGCGCCAGCGCCGGTCATGCCGGAAGGGGCGGCGCAATTGCGGGTCTCCACCTTGACCGAAGCCAGCTACTGGCTGCTGCGCAACAGTGGGGTCTGGGATTGCCTGAATCTGTCGCGGGTACAGCCCTATGATGCCATGCAGGTCTGGGATCAGGATGGCACCGGTGAGGTCAGTTTCAACGCCGTGGATGCCGGGGTCGATAGCCTGGGGTGGCTGCTGGAAAACGGCCACCTGACGGCGGCCCTGTATGACCGGGCGGCGTCGTTGCCTTCGCTGGAGTGGCGCTGTGGCGTGTCGGTGGAAGGGGCGCGTCGCGAGGGGCAGCGGTGGCGGGTTCAGTGTGGTGCTGATGTGCTCGAGGCTGATTTGCTGGTCGGGGCCGATGGCGCCCGTTCGCGGGTCCGTGAGTGGGCAGGAATCAGTGGGGGGGCTCGAGACACCGGACACCATGCCCTGGTGGCCACGATTACCACGGCACAACCCCATGGCGGTTGTGCGCGGCAGGTTTTCATGGAGTCAGGCCCGTTGGCCCTGTTGCCGTTGTTCTCGTTGGCTTCGCCGGGTGATCAGCGGCAGTGCTCCATTGTCTGGTCGGGTTGGCCGCAGCGAATTGCGGAACTGAATGCAGCGGAACCGGGTCTGTTTGCTGCCCATCTGCAGGCGGCGGTCGGTGACGCACTGGGCGAGGTGAGCTTGCTGGGGGAGCGTGCGGTGTTTCCTGTCCAGGAGCGCCATGCCAGCAGCTATGTGGCTACCGGGTTGGCGTTGATTGGCGATGCGGCTCATGTGATTCATCCGCTCGCCGGGCAGGGCGTCAATCTGGGCTTGCTTGACGCCGCTGTGCTGGCTGAGGAAGTGGCGGCAGCGGTGAAGGCCGGGCGCCCGTGTGCGGACCCGCATGCCCTGTCGCGCTACCAGCGCCGTCGCCGTGGTGAAAACCTGGTCATGCAAAATGCCATGCGCGGGTTTCAGCAGCTATTCGAGCAGCGGGCAATGCCGCTGCGCTGGCTGCGCAATACGGGTATGCGTTGGGTGAATCAGGCGGGCCCGGTGAAACGTTTTTTTATCGGTCAGGCATTGGGGCGGGGCGCGGATCTGCCGCGGCAGGCGCAACCACCCCGTCACCGCATGCGTTAACGCAGTGTGACTAGAGGTCGCGGGGCAGACCTGCCATACTGGCGCCCAATTAAGAATCATTCCTGTTTAAGAGATGGAGTTTTGGATATGCGTATCCTGGGTTTACTGGCCGGAGCTCTGGTCATGGCGGGCGGCCTGTGGGGCTGCTCGGAACCGGCCGAGCAAAACGAGCTGGTGGTGTATACCTCCCGTAATGATCATCTGATCAAGCCGGTGTTTGATGCCTATACCGAATCCACCGGTGTGCAGATCCGGTATATTACGGATAACGCTGCTGCCTTGACCGCCCGGTTGCAGGCGGAAGGTGAGCGCACTCCTGCTGACCTTTTCATTACGGTGGACGCAGGCAATCTCTGGAATGCGGCCAACAAGGATTTGCTTCAGCCGGTGGAGTCGGTGGTACTTAATGCCAATGTGCCCACTGCACTCACCGACCCGGACAAGCGCTGGTTCGGTCTGACCGTGCGTGCCCGCACCATCGTCTATTCTCGCGACCGGGTTGATCCGGCCACACTGTCATCCTATGAAGATCTGGCTGATCCGAAGTGGAAGGGCCGTCTGTGTCTGCGTACCTCCAAGAAGGTCTACAACCAGTCTCTGGTCGCCACCATGATCAAGCGTCTTGGTGAAGAAAAGACCGAGGAAATCGTGCGCGGTTGGGTGGGCAATCTGGCTACGGATGTGTTCTCCAACGATACCGCGCTGATGGAAGCCATCGTCGCGGGTCAGTGTGATGTGGGGATCGTGAACACCTACTATTATGGCCGTATGAAACGGGATAACCCGCAGCTGCCGCTGGCCCTGTTCTGGGCCAACCAGGACAGTAGTGGTGTGCACATCAATATTTCCGGGGCAGCGATCACCCAACACGCACCGCATCCGGAACAGGCCAAGGCCTTGCTGGAGTGGATGACCCAGCCGGCCGCCCAGAGTCTGCTGGCGGACCGCAACCTGGAATACCCGGTGAACTCGGCAGTGAAGCCTGCCGACGAAGTGGCCTCCTGGGGGGATTTCAAGAGTGATGACCTGAACGTGAGCGTGGCCGGTGAACTGCAGGTTGATGCCGTCAAGTTGATGGACCGGGCCGGGTATCGCTGATTCATGCTGTTGAGAAACGCCTGATATGCCCCGCCGGGGATTACGCAGTGCCAGTGGGGCCAGCGCAGCAGCGCTGGCCCTGCTGGTACTGGTGCCGATACTGGTACTACTGAGTGCCTGGCACCAACAGCAATGGGAAACCTGGCAGCATTTGCTGGATACCGTGCTGTGGCGGCTGGTGGGGAACACCCTGTTTCTGATGGTGGGAGTCACCGTCGGGGTCTTGCTGCTGGGTGTGTCGCTGGCCTGGTGTGTGGCCACCCTGGATTTCCCCGGGCGTCGCTGGCTGGAGTGGGCCCTGTTTTTGCCCATGGCCATGCCGGCCTATGTGCTGGCGTTTGTGATGGTCGATCTGCTCGACTATGCCGGACCGATCCAGACCCAGCTCCGCCACTGGTGGAGCGATTTCCCCGGTTTTAGCGCCCGCCACCCGCTATGGGTGGTCGTCACCTTGTCGCTGGTGCTCTATCCCTATGTGTACATGTTGGCGCGGCTGGCCTTTCAGGCCCAGGGGCGGGCGGTGCTGGAGCAGGCGCGTATTCTGGGTGATGGCCCGGTGCGGGCATTCTTCAAGGTGGCGCTGCCCATGGCGCGCCCCGGCATCGCGGCCGGCCTGGCGCTGGCCTTGATGGAAACCCTGGCGGACTTTGGGGCGGTGTCCGTATTCAATTTCGACACCTTTACCACCGCGATCTACAAAAGCTGGTACGGCCTGTTCAACCTGCAGGCGGCAGCACAGCTGGCTTCGCTGTTGTTGCTGTTCGTATTGGTGGCGCTGTGGCTGGAGCGGCGCGGCCGCCGCCGTGCGCGCTTCAGTGAGCTGGGGGGACGCAAGGTGATGCGGGTGCGTCCCCGGGGGGCCTGGCTGATTACGTTGCTGGCCTTTGCAGTCCTGTTCATGGCGTTTGTGTTGCCGGTCTCCCGATTACTGTATTGGGTGGTGGAGACCCGCCTGGACGGGGTGGATGCGCGCTTCCTGAATCTGGTCTGGCGTACCTTCCTGTTGGGAGCCATGTCCGCCGGGTTGGTGCTTGTGCTGGCCAGCTGGCTGGCGTGGGTGAAGCGGCATCAGTCGTCAGCGGGGGTCTCGGTGGCGGCTCAGCTGGCCACCTTGGGCTACGCGCTGCCGGGCTCGGTGTTGGCGGTGGGTATCATGGTGAGTTTCAGTGCGGTGGAGTCGCGCCTCAATGCCTGGGGACTGCCGGTGGCCCTGGTCGGAGGCCTGGCGGCGTTGGTGCTGGCCTACGTGGTGCGCTTCATGGCGGTGGCCTTTGGCCCGGTGGAAAATGCCTTGCAGCAAGTGCGTCCTGGTTTGGTCGATGCGGCCCGGACTCTGGGGGCATCGTCATCGGATGTTGGGCGGCGGGTCTATTTGCCTATGATGCTGCCTGGTCTGCTGACCGCCTTGTTGTTGGTAGGCATTGATGTCATGAAAGAAATGCCTGCCACCCTGCTGTTGCGACCCTTTGGCTGGGATACCCTGGCCGTTCGGATCTATGAGCTCACTGCGGAAGGGGAGTGGGAGAGAGCGGCAGCGCCTTCCCTGACGCTGGTGCTGCTGGGGTTGCTGCCAGTGGTGTTGCTCACACGCCGGCGCTAGCGGCGTGGACAACTGGTAGTTCGTGTAACAGGAACACTGGCGGCGCACAGGTGCTTAATACAAGTCACCCGCAATCGCTTGCGATTCATGTGCTGTTGATGTGTTTCTTTGGTGGCCTTTCCGGGCCGCCTTCTTCTGTCTTTCCTTGCTGGTGAGTGTCGCGGGTGTCCTTTTCCCGGGGAGCTCCGATGGTGCGCACAGGTGTGCATGGGAGACATATTTGCCAGCATTGTTTCCTTTCTTGGATTTCTTCTTAGCGCTACGTATACAGCTAATGCAAAGGGGTTAGCTGTAGTGCAACCCAATCGTTTGTTTATGTGTATATATGTAAATTATCGGCCGTTTTGAGAACTTGTATCTCGGTTATGTTTCAAAATGTTGGTACGGTTATGCCACCTTTATTTGGGCAAATTTCTGCCTAGCCGCTAGGTGTAGGTGGGTAGCCCTTTGAATAATAAATGGCCCGTTCGGGCACGTCTTTTGTGGAGAGCCAAATGACAACAAGGAAACTGCTTCCCGCTATCTTGCTGGGAGCTGGTGTTGTGTCTGTGACACCAGTAATGGCCAGCATGGGTAATATCGGCACGACCTATGGGGTACTGCCCTCGGATATTGCTTCCGCCCAGGCCCTGTCCCTTTTTAACAGTCAGGTGTCCGCGACTTACTACAACCCGGCGTACCTGACCAAGGACAGCCGGGGCGAGCTCACCACAGGCCTGATGCATGCGGAGCACGAGCTCCGGGGTGACGGTCAGGTGCTGCAGGACTCTCCTTCCCAGCAGGTTTTGCTGGGCATGAAAACCGACCTGACCAACCTGACCCAGTACGAACACCCGCTCTACCTTGGCTTCATGCTGGGAGTGGAGAAGTACGGCGATGAAATGTTGTCGTTCAATTCGCAGACGTCCACTGAGGGGCAGTTCTTTGAATACGGCCGGCAGCCCTTGTTCCTGAATCTGGGGGGTGGCACCCAATTGTGGCGTGGGCTGGATGCGGGCTTTTCCGCGCGTATCACCCTGCATTCCGAAGCCGAGCTGGTGGCCAGTTCGACCCTGGCAGGCGAGACCAGCTATGAAACCCTCAACGTTTCCGCCAAGCCTTCCATTCGCCCGATTTTCGGTTTGAACATGGATTTCGGTGAGAGTTTCTGTGGTGATGACCGCTCTTGCTGGATGAACGGTTTGGAGGCGGCATTCAGTTACCGCGGCTACTCCAATACCAACACCACAGTAGATTCCACCATCACCATTCCTGGCACGGTGGTAGACCCGGGCATCAATCTGGCAATCACGACTATCGATTCCTACCAGCCGAATATCTATGCCGCCGGTCTGGCCTATGGCAGGGACCGCTGGCGGGTAGGGGTAACGTTGGAAATGCAGGAATGGTCGAGCCTGGAAGAGGAATTGGAAGGCGACACCATCAAGGATCAGGCAGTGGAAGCCGATGGCGATGCCCGGCTTGCCTTCAAGGATATCGTGGTGCCGCGTATTGGCGGTGAGTTCCACCTGGACGATACCTACATGATCACCGGTGGGGTCGCATTCAGTGAATCACCGCTGGATTCCACCGGGTCGTTGGAAGTGAATTACCTGGATACCGACAAGTGGATCGTGGGTGTTGGTCTGACCGCCCAGTACACATCGGTACCGATTCTGGCATACCCGGTACGACTGGATCTTGCCTACCAGTATCAAAAACTGGAATCGCGCGAGTTCGATCTCTACGACCGTCGTTCCCCGAGCTATCCGGCACCGTACGGATCGGGAGAGGTTGATGGCGAGGTCAGTGTCTTTACCGGCTCCATCACGCTGAAGTTCTAGGAGATGGCCATGAAAATAAAACTATTGGGCCTGGCAGTGGCGAGCACCTTGTTGGCTGCATGTGGTGGCGAGGCCGATGATCCCACAACACGGAACTGGCAGATTGGCGAGGTGTACTACAGCTACCCTTACGAGGGTCAGCAAGGGGTTTCGCCGAAGACGCCAATAATCGCCCGTTTCTCTCATGCGGTCAGCGTAGAGTCTGGCAATGTTCAGCTACTCAGATGTGACACCCAGGCGGATACCTGCGAAGGGGCGACCCCCGTTGCACTGGGCGAGCCGCAGGCTCTCGATGGTGGTTTGGGGGTTTCGATCCAGCCCCAGCAGCCGCTGGAGTTCGCCACCCACTACCGTCTCGAGTTCAGTGATCTGGATACAGGTAATGGCATTGCCGCGTTCCCTGATGGCGGGATGGACTTCACCACTCGTATGGATGCGGATGGACCGTTAAGTCACCGCAAGCAAGGCGCCGCACTGGTTGTCCGCCAGCTGATCCCTGATGGGGATACCCTGCCTTTCATGGATTTCAGTGCCTTGCGCTTGCAGTTCAACCAGATGCTCAACACCGATACGGTGAGGTACGGTGACACCGATGCGGATGCCAGCATTGAGTTGGAACATCAGGGTCAAACCGTGCCGGCTATCCTGTTGGTCAAGGGTAACGCGGTGACCGTGGATCCGATTGAGGATCTTGCTGCAGGTGAGACCTACACACTGAAGCTGACCTCCTCGGTGCGGGGTGTCGATGATGCCCAATTGACCGGCGGGTTCGAAAAGAGCTGGCAGGCGGGTAACTCCAAGCCCCGTGCCACGCTGGTGCAGGAAGTGGTAAAAGCCAGCGACGTGCAGGAAGATCCCTGCAACCAGGTCGGCGCGCTCACTGCCAAACTTACCGGTGAGGCAATGAACTGTGTGCCGCTGCAGTCCACTCTGCTAGGCAGCAAGGATGCCACCTTGCAATCCGGCAATGTGTACGCGGAGCTGGCACATCTTCCGAATTACCCGGATGTCTCGCCGTTGCGTATCGCACGTAACAGCTTGCTCACCGGGTCCAATATCGACGTGAAGGTTGGGGGCGATGTGCCGGCAGGGATCAGTACCGGGGATATTTCCGTGACCTTCCTGTCCGATGCGTCCGGTTATCTGCTGCCCAACCCCTACAGTGATGCCCACGAGGCACCCAAGCAGGTGCGTCTGTACATGGACGTTTCCATGACCGCAGAAAATCCAGAGGCCAATGGCGCGCTTAGCCAGACGCTGATGCATGTGGAGCTCAATGGCATGGCGCTGGTGCAAAATGGGCGGATGGAAATTGATGCGGTGGGCATTGTCGAGCCAAAGATTCTGGGTCAGGAAACCGCGTTCGGGCTGCTCAGTTTTCACATGAAATCCTATGAGGATCAGGAGAGAGCCCCGCAGCCGGTACCGGACATGACGTCCCCCGTGCTGCAGAGCATGACTCCCGCGGCCAATGATAGTGGTGTGGCAGACAAGGCTCGCCCCGGTGACCCGATCATTCTCAACTTCAGTGAGCCGCTTGACCCGGCAACCCTGGAGCAGCCGGGAGCGGTTACCTTTACGCATAACGGCATGGAAGAAAATGTTGAGTGGGCGCTGGATGGCGCCACGTTGGTGCTGCATCCGCAAATGCCTCTGGTCATGGGAGAAAGTTATGCCGTTGCGTTGGGCGGCCAGGTGACTGACTTGGCAGGCAATCCGCTGGCTTCGGTGAATGCGACCCTGCAGATGCCTGCCCGGGTGGGAGACGCTCCTGCGCCGGTGGCCCTGACGACTTACCCGGGCTTCCCCTGTGCCAGCGATAAGGAGCACTGGGAGATCGAAGCGGGCAACCACGGTTTTTGTCTGGGTGGCACCACCGACGATGACCGCACCCCTGTTCCGCTGATGCCGGCGGACCGTTCTATTCATGTCCGTTTTTCCCAGGATATTGATCCTGCCTCGGTGATCTTCGATAACAGTATCGCCTGTGACGTTGGTAGCTTCCGGGTTGAAAAGGTGGAGCTGGATCCTGCTACCGGCAAGCCGATGCGTTATGACGAGGACAGCACTCGCAAGTACCAGTGTGAGGAAGGGGTAAAAGGAAAGCTGGAAGTCGGCACCCGCAGTCTTGTCTTCACTCCTGCGGAACCCTGGGAAGAAGGGACGTACTACCGTTATGTCCTGATGAGTGTGAATGGCACCAGTGCGCAGCAGCCCAACGACTGTTCCAGCGGTGAGGCGATTTGCTCCACCGCGGGCAAGCGATTGCAGACAGCGGTGCTGAGCGCACCGGATGCGGACATGGGTGGCCCGAACATGCACTTGCACTTCATTGGCGCGCCCTCGGTGGCCAGTGTTTTCCAGCCCCTGCGTAACTTGCCAACCCTGGATATCAATGCCAATGGCCACTTCGATAGCGGAGAGCCGGGTTATGGCAGTGAGGGGCGGGGAGTCAATACCACAGATCTGTTCATTGATGGCTATGACGGTGAAGGGCTGCTCTACGATCCGGAGTTGGTTTGCGATACTGAGGAGGGTTGTGACATCCATGTGGTAGGCGGCCTGAATACGGAGGTCTTTGGCATGGCCCCGTACACCGACCCGGTCACCGGTGAGACTGGCCAGGCCGTTCGAGTGGGGTTGTATCCCACAATGATTCAGGCTTCGTCGGTTACCTTGTTGGTGAAAATCCTGGGTTTCATTCCCAGTGAAACTCCCACCGAAACGCAGTTCATGCGTATGCGCTATGACTGTGTGGCCTGGCCGGAAGATGCCGACAATTACTGTGAAAAGCGCAACCCGGATGGCAGTTATGTGTTTGACGAGATTCAGCGTCAGGGTTTGATCCCGGGTTGGATCGTGGAAACCGATGCCGGCCCGGAATTCCGTACCGATGTGGAACTGTTCATGGATGCGCCGTACATGCACATCGTGCTTAACGGCTCCCACAACCTGCACAGTTATCCGCTGACCATGAACCTGTCGGGCCCGGTAACCTTCCTGCCGGACGGGCGCATCGTGATCAATCAGGTCAACGCCAATGCGATCCCTATCAATGTGGAGCTGGGTGTGCTGCTCAACACGCCCGAGATTTTCCTGAAAATCCCGGAAGGGGGGGTGGTTCTGCAGTATCTCGGCGCACCATTGAAAAACTGATTAACCAGGAACACCCAAAAGCCGGCCTTGTGCCGGCTTTTGGGTGTCAAGCGCAAGGCATTGTGGCAAACGGCCGCTGGCGCCGCTCAAATAACACTCTGATTACACACTCTTACAAGCCCGTCAAATCACACACTTTTCTCAACCATTCCCAACCTTTTCTCAACGGCTGTAGTACGGCCGTTTTGTTTTACTTATTGCATATACACAGGCAGGAACAGGCAGGGGCTGCATAGCTTTCACCCGTTCTTGTCCATACAAGAGCCACCCTGAGCGTGGCGATAAACCGAATAACAAACGCCGGAGACGCGCTATGACCATCCGTAAACTGTCCCAGTTCGGGGCTGCCGCTTTTGCCACCTCTTTACTGGCCGCACCGGTCGCCTGGGGCGCAATGGGGAACACTGCCAGCACCTATGGCCTGCTGCCTATTGATGTGGGTACCGCACAAGGGATGTCCCTGTTCAATACCCAGGCTTCGGCGCTGTACTACAACCCTGCCTATCTGACCCGCGACCCTCGTGGTGAAATGACCGTGGGGCTATTGCACGGTGAGCATGACCTGCGGGTGAGCAGCAACGGCAACCCGAGCGGTGGGGGGGCGGCCGTTATTCGCGATGGCGACAAAGCGAATGTGTCCGACACCCAGCAGCAAGTCATTGCCCTGAAAACCGACCTCACCGACATGATGAAAGGTGAGCACCCCCTGTACTTTGCGATTATCGCCGGGGTGGAAAAGTACGGTGAGGAAATGCTGGCGTTTGAATCCCAGAACTCCCGTGAAGGCCAATTCATGCAATACGGGCGTCAGCCGCTGTTTCTGAACCTTGGGGGCGGCCTGGAGGTCGCCAACGGGATTACCACCGGGGCCTCTGCCCACGTATCCCTGCGCAGCGAAGCTACCCTGATTGCCAGTGCAGATCTGGCCGGGGAAACGCAGTATGAAGAGCTGACTGTGACAGCCAAACCGATCATTCGTCCTGTGCTTTCCATGAACATGGAGTGGGACAAGATATTCTGTGGCAAGGAAGATTGTGGTTTCTGGACAGGGCTGGAAACGGCCTTTGCCTTCCGTGGCCATACAGAAGCCCGTACCGCAGTGGAATCCAACCTGACTATCCCGGGTACCGTGATTGATCCGGGCATCACGGTTCTTATCGACACAATCGATTCCTACCAGCCGGACATTTTCAGCGCGGGCCTGTTGTACCACTTCAGTGACAATTTCCGGGCTTCTGTGTCCGTGGAGCAGCAGAACTGGAAAGACCTGGAAGATCAGCTGGAGCGCGATACCGTCAAGGATCAGGCCAATGCCAAGTTCAAGGACATCATCGTGCCGCGGATCGGTGCGGAGTGGACCGTGAATGACCACATCATTCTGTTTGGCGGTGTGGCTTATCAGGAGAGCCCACTGGAAAGCATCCAGACGCCGGACGTGAACTATTTCGACAACGATCGCCTGATCGTCGGTGTCGGCAGTGCCCTGATCATCAAGAATCCGCCGATCCTGGCCTATCCCATGCGTCTCGACTTTGGGTACCAGTATCAGCAGCTGCAGGAGCGTGACTTCGAGCTGACCTCGACCAACCCCAGTGTGACCAACCCCTATGAAAGCGTCAGCACAGACGGCGACGTTCATGTATTCAGCGGGTCCCTGACCCTGAAGTTCTAACGGAGGTGCACCATGAAAAAGAACAAGATTGCCCTCGCCATCACCGCACTTGCTACCGCCACCCTGGTGGGCTGCGGGGGTGACAGCGATGACGTGAGCTTCAATACGGCGACCTTCAATCCCCGTAACCTGCACTACACTTATCCGTTGGATAACCAGCAGCAGGTGGCGCCCCGGACTATCGTAGCGTTGCAGTTCAGCCATGAAGTCACGGCGGATGCCGGCAACTTCTCCTTTACGGGGCCGGATGATGAGGACGTAGCATTCACCCTGGAATCCGTTGCTGATGGCAAGGGGGTAGTATTGACGCCGGTTGATGCCCTTGAGCCTGCTTCAGATTACAAAGTGGTCATGAACGGCGTGACCGTGCTGGGCGAAACCACCACCTTCAAGGACGGTACGCTCAACTTTACTACGCGCGCAGCCTTGCAAGGCCCGGTGGAGACACAAAAAACCGCCGCCAACTTTGAGGTGGAGTCGCTGTTTCCGGATGATCAACAGTTCGAAAGCATGGATTTCTCCACCTTTCGTCTGCGTACCAGTCATCCCATCGAGCGCTCCACCGTGGTCTACGGTGATACGGTCAGCCTGAGCAAGGATGGCGAGTTGGTAGACGCGCAGATGCTGGTCAGCCGAAACGCGATCAGTGTGGACCCCATCGAGGACATGACCCCGGGTGCCACCTATGAGCTGTCGGTGAATGGCATCAAGAGTGTATTTGGTGAAGACATCGCCCCCTACACCCACACCACGGTTCCCCAGGATACTACCTCTCCCACGACTGGTGAGCGGGCGGTACTGGTGACCAATGCCCCGCCTGCGGACGATACGCTGGGCTGTCGTGATGAAGGCGTGCGGGTTTCTGACCTGACGGGTCAACCGATCAACTGCGTGCCGGTGAACAGCACTCTGCTACAAGACAAAACCGTGTCCAAGCAACAGGGCGATGTCTATGCCGAGCTGGCCTTTACTCCGAACTTCCCGGAGATCACCCCGCTGCGAGTCAAGAAGGGTGGCATTCTGAAAGGGGATTCCCTGGAAGTGCTTATTGGTGGTGAAGTGCCTGTCGGGTTCGATTCCGGTGAAGTGACCGTGCAGATCATTTCCGATGCCACCGGTTATCTGTTCCCCAACCCCAATGCCGACAGTGATGAAGCACCGAAGCAGCTGCGCTTGTTCATGGATGTGGCCTTCTCCACCAAGGATGCCCGCGCCAATGGGGCCTTTACGCAAAACCTGCTGCACCTTGAGCTGGTGGGGTCCGGGCTGATTACCGATGGCAAGCTCAACACCGATGCCATCACCATTGTCGAGCCGCGTGTCTTGGGTGTCGATAATGCCTACGGCGTACTGAGTTTCCGCATGGAATCCTATCGCGATCAGGAAACCGCTCCTCTCCCTCCGATTGATGCAGAGAATCCCTTTGTGCCGGTGCTGGATGGCGAGAATGGACAGGAGCTTTCCTGGCAGCCGGGTAATGTGGCGGACCGGATGGAGCCGGGCGACCCGATCATCATCCATTTCAATGAGGTGCTGGAAGCCGCCTCCATTGTGGCCGGTGAGAGCCTGATGCTCACCAAGGGTGGCATGGCGGAACCGTTCAGCTGGAAGCTGGATGGCAGTGCCTTGATCATCACCCCCGACAGCCCGGTGGAATACGGTGTGGAATATGTGGTCACAACCACTCCGGAGATTACCGATCTTGCCGGTAATGCCTTGCAGATGCTCGATAGTCTGGAAGGGGATAACAGCCTGGACTTCATGCTGCCGGAATACGTGGTAAATGATCCTGAGGATGTTCGCCGGGGTCCCTATGCTTCGGTGGTATACCCAGGGTTCCCCTGTGCCAGTACGGTGGCATCCCAAGGGGAAATTGATGCCGGCACCCAGGGGGTGTGTGTGTCTTCAAGCCCGGAAGCCCAGCAGGTGGCAGTGGACCCGCTGCCGATTGTGGACTTGCCGGCCAACCGTGACATCCGGGTACGTTTTTCTCAGAACATGAATGCCGACACCATTGTGCTGGGTGATACCTTCCTGGTGGAAAAGGATAACGGCGGCAGCTGGGAGCCGGTGGATGGGCAACTGGTCGTGCAAACCCGCAGTCTCACCTTTGCACCGGATACTGCCTGGGAAGAGGGCGCGCTGTACCGCTATGTGCTCGCGGGTAACGGTGGTGGTACCGGCTGTGCCGGTATCTGCTCGGCTGACGATTTGCCCCTGCAGACCGCCCCCCTGTTGGGAGGTGGCTTGACGGACGGCGGGCCGGACATGGAAATACTGTTCCGTGGGGGCGTGGCGGTGAACACCGTGTTCCAGGAGCTGGATAACCTGCAAAGTGCGGATGTCAATAACAACTTCCAGATCGATACCGGTGAACCGGTTGCCACCGGGAACGTGATTGACCCGGTGGATACGCCAGCCAATGCCACCTTGATCCTGCCTCGTGATGGCGGTGGCACAGGGCTGATTACCGCGGCCAACACCGGTTGTGGCTTTGAAGGTACGCCGCCTTATACCTCTGAAGACCAGATCCGCTGTGACAGCAACCGGATTATGTATGTCACCGGGATGCTCAACACCGAAATCCTCGACTTCGATGCTGAGCAACAGGGTGTGCCTGTGGTGATCTATCCCACTACCGTGGCGCTCACCAACCTGGACGCCACTGCGGTAGTCGGGCTGGATCTGAATGTGCTGGATTCTCAGAGCACCCTGGATGTCATCCCGGTGTTGGGGCCGATTTTGACCGATTTGCTGGAGGTGACACTGGGGACGGTGGATGATCTGGTCAATGCATTGGCGGGTCAGTTCGGTGGTGAAGGGGTATTGGGCAGCCTGCTGGGAGTGCTGGGCGATGTGGGCCTGGTGCCGATTGAGACTGCCACCGGCCCGAACATCATGCGTGTTCGCTACGAGCCCGAGGACCCCAATGACCCGAACAGTCCACGCACGGTCCCGCCGGTGGGCTACATCGTGGAAACGCCGGACGGCCCGGTGTTCCGGCTCCAGTTCGACCTGCTGTTCGATGCCCCGGCCCTGAGCCTGCCGCTGGGTCTGGAGCACAACGTGAAAGGCCTGCCCATTGACGATGTGATCCTGGAAGGTCCGCTGGACTTCCTGCCTGATGGCCGCCTGTTCATTGGTCTGCAGAACCTGGAATCCAAGAACGTGGATCTGGAGATCAGTCTTGCTGGCCTGGAAGGCGGGCAGGTGAACCTGATCATTCCGCCGGGTGGCATCAACCTGAGCTACCAGAGCGCGTCGATCAAATAACGCGCCCTGCAGGCTTGACCCCGCAATGCCCCGGTTCGCCGGGGCATTGTTGTTTGTGGCGGCCCCTGTCCGTCCTGCCAGCCTATGCCCCCCGGTTCAGGCCCGATATAATTCCCCCCACATTTGTATCGTGGTGTAGTTATGGGTCATCGCACAGCTTTATATGACGCTCACCTGGCCGCTGGCGGCAAGATGGTGGATTTCGGCGGCTGGGACATGCCGATCAATTACGGCTCCCAGATCGAGGAACACCATGCCGTGCGCCAGAAGGCTGGCGTCTTCGATGTCTCGCACATGACGGTTGTGGAAGTGGCCGGCTCCGGTGCCCGCGACTACCTGCGCCACCTGCTGGCCAACGATGTCGACCGTGTTGCCCCTGGTCGTGCCCTTTACAGCGGCATGCTCAATGAGCGCGGTGGTGTGATCGACGACCTGATCGTTTACAAACGCGACAATGACTACCGGCTGGTGGTAAATTGCGCGACCCGCGAAACCGACCTGGCCTGGATGGAACAGCATGCCGGTGGGTTTGCGGTGGATATTCGTGAGCGTGCCGATCTGGCCATGCTGGCCATCCAGGGCCCCGAGGCCCGGGACATCACCGCCGGCCTGCTCGACGGCGCCCGCGCCGAGGCGGTACAGGCGCTCAAGGTGTTTGGCTTTGCCGAAGACGGCGAATGGATGATTGCCCGCACCGGCTACACCGGGGAAGACGGCGTAGAGATCATGCTGCCCGGTGCCGATGCGGTGGCGCTGTGGAATCAGCTGCTGGCCGCCGGTGTGGCCCCTACCGGCCTCGGTGCCCGTGACACCCTGCGGCTGGAAGCCGGCATGAACCTGTACGGCAACGACATGGACGACAGCATTACCCCCTGGGAAGCCAACATGGGCTGGACCCTGGTGCTGAATGACCGTGATTTCATCGGTCGCCAGCCGCTGCTCAACCAGCAGGAAAATGGCCACGCCGAGCTGGTGGGGCTGGTGCTGGAAGGCAAGGGTGTGCTGCGCGCCCATCAGAAAGTGTTGATGCCCAACGGTGAAGAGGGCGAGATCACCAGCGGCACTTTTTCACCGACGCTGGGCAAGTCTATCGCCCTGGCCCGGTTGCCCGCCGGTGCCACCGGCAAGGTCGATGTGGAAATCCGCAACAAGCGCCAGCCGGCCCAGGTGGTCAAGGCACCGTTCGTGCGTAACGGCCAGGCGGTTTATAAAGCAATCTAGTCGGGGCTTGTCCCGGCCACTGTAGGAGCCATGCGAGCGGCTCCTACAGTAAAAAACAGGATTATTCAGCGTGCACGCGTAAGGCGTGCTGCGTGCAAGCGACTCTTAACAGGAGACAACAATGAGCGAGATTCCCGCCGAGCTGCGGTATGCCAGCAGCCACGAATGGGCCAAAAACGACGACGGCACCGTGACTGTGGGCATTACTGCCCACGCCCAGGATGCCATGGGTGATCTGGTCTACGTGGAGCTGCCGGAAGTCGGCCAGGTCGTGGCCGCCGGTGACGAAGCTGGCGTCGTCGAATCCGTGAAAGCTGCCTCTGATATCTACGCTCCGGTGTCCGGTGAAATCGTGGCAATCAACGAAGCACTGGAAGACGAGCCGGAGCTGGTGAACAACGCCCCCTATGAAGGTGGCTGGCTGTTCAAGATTGCCATGAGTGAAGAATCCGATCTGGATAACCTGCTCACCGCTGACCAGTACCAGGCGCAGATCGAAAGCGAATAACGGCATTACCGTTATTCGCAGCTGTGAGCTATGAGCTTCTAGCTGTGAGTAAAAGATTTTTCTCGTCGCTCGAAGCTGGTGGCTCATAGCTGATCCTCAACGCATTTTTGCTGCTGAGGAACGTAAAGCCAAACCCAACCTATCCAGGTACCCCCATGCCTTACATCCCCCATACCCCCGACGACGTGCGTGCCATGCTCGACGCCATTGGCGCCGACAGCATCGAAGCCCTGTTCGATGAAATTCCCGCGCACCTGAAAGCCGCCGGCAAGCTGGATGCGCTGCCCGAGGGCTTGAGCGAAATGGAAGTGACCCGGCTGATGAACGAGCGCGCCGCTATGGATGCCGGCGCGGTCAGCTTCATTGGTGCCGGCGCCTACCAGCATCACATTCCGGCCGCGGTATGGGAGATTGCCACCCGGGGTGAGTTCTACACTGCGTACACGCCCTATCAGGCAGAAGCCAGCCAGGGCACCCTGCAGGTGATCTACGAATTCCAGACCCTGATGACGCGCCTCACCGGCATGGAAGTGAGCAACGCCTCTGTGTACGACGGTGCCTCTGGCCTGTCGGAAGCGGTGCTGATGGCCCTGCGTGCCAACCGCAAGAGCAAGTCCCGCAAGGTACTGGTGCCCACCGCCCTGAACCCCCGTTACACCGCGGCGACCCAGGCCATCGTGGAAAACCAGGATGTGGCGCTGGACAGCGTGGCGTTTGATCCCGCCAGCGGCCAGACCCCGCTGGACGCCCTCAAGCCGTTCGAGGGCCAAGACTATGCAGCACTGGTGATCAGCCAGCCCAACTTCTTTGGCTCACTGGAAGAAGTGGATGCCCTGACCGACTGGGCCCACGCCAACAACATGCTGGTGATTGGTGTGGTCAACCCGACCTCGCTGGCGCTGCTGACACCGCCGGGCGAGTGGGGCGCAGAGGGTGCCGACATCGTGGTGGGCGAAGGTCAGCCGCTGGGCGTTCCGCTGTCCTCCGGTGGCCCGTACTTTGGTTTCATGTGCTGCAAACAGAAATACGTGCGTCAGATGCCGGGGCGCATCATCGGCCGCACCGTGGACATGGAAGGCAAGCAGGGCTTTGCCCTGACCCTGCAGGCCCGCGAACAGCACATCCGCCGTTCCAAAGCCACCAGTAACATCTGTACCAACCAGGGCCTGGCCATGACCGCGTCCACCATCTACTGCTCCCTGCTGGGGCCGGATGGTCTCACCAATGTGGCGGCACACTGTCATGCCAACACCCAGTCGCTGGCTGACAAGCTCACCGCCATTGCCGGTGTCGAGCGGGCCTTTAGCGCGCCCACCTTCCACGAGGTGGTGCTGACCCTGCCGAAACCCGCCGCCGAGGTGCTGGCGGCCCTGGCCGGGAAAGACGTGCTGGGCGGTGTCAGCCTGGCTACCGACTATGACATGCCCAATGCGATCCTGATTAACGCCACCGAAGTCCACAGCGAAAGCGATCTGGATTTGTTTGCGGTCGCCCTGAAAGAGGTTCTGGCAGCATGAGCGAGACCCAACTGATTTTCCAACTGTCCCAGCCCGGCCGCAGTGCCGTCTCCCAGGCGCCGAAAGCGCTGGCAGACGACAAACTCAGCGCCATTCCTGCGCACCTGCGCCGCAAACAGAAGCCTGCCCTGCCGGAAGTGTCGGAAATGCAGGTGGTGCGGCATTACACCAACCTGTCCAGCAAGAACTTCGCCATCGACAAGCAGTTCTACCCGCTGGGCTCCTGCACCATGAAGTACAACCCCCGTGGTGCCAACCGTGCCGCCATGCTGCCGGGCTTTCTGAACCGCCACCCCCTGGCCCCGGAGACCCACAGCCAGGGTTTCCTCAGCTGCATGTTCGAGCTGCAGAACTTCCTCAAGGAAGTCACCGGCATGAAAGGCGTATCGTTGGCCCCCATGGCGGGCGCCCAGGGCGAGTTCGCCGGGGTCGCCATGATACGTGCCTACCACGAAGCCCGTGGTGATGAAGGCCGTACCGAGATCCTCATCCCGGAAGCGGCCCACGGCACCAACCCGGCCACCGCCGTCATGTGTGGCTACAAGGTCCGTGAAGTGCCGGTGGGTAAAGATGGTGACGTGGATCTGGAAGCCCTGAAAGCTGCCTGTGGCCCCCAGACTGCTGGCCTGATGATGACCAACCCCAGCACCTGTGGCGTGTTTGAACGGCAGATCGAAGCCATCGCCAAAACCGTCCACGAAGCGGGTGGCCTGCTTTACTACGATGGCGCCAACCTCAACGCCATTCTCGGCAAGGTACGCCCCGGTGACATGGGCTTTGATGTCATCCACATGAACCTGCACAAGACCTTTGCCACCCCGCACGGCGGCGGCGGCCCCGGTGCTGGCCCGGTGGGTGTGTCCGAGCGTTTGTTGCCCTACCTGCCCACCCCCATGGCGGGCCAGCGCGACGACGGCAGCTTCCACTGGATTGACACCGACACCCTGAACACCAGCATCGGTCACCTGAGTGCCTTCATGGGTAATGCCGGTGTACTGTTGCGTGCCTATTACTACGCCCGCTCGCTGGGGCGTGAAGGCATGATCCGCGTAGGCGAGTTCTCCACCCTGGCAGCCAACTACCTGCTCAAGCGACTGGAAGCCGTCGGCTGCACCGCCGCCTACCCCGATCGCCGCGCCAGCCACGAGTTCATTCTCACCTTCGCCAAAGAAGCGAAAGAGCTGGGGGTTACCGCCATGGATATCGCCAAGCGCCTGCTGGACTACAACCAGCACGCACCGACCACCTACTTCCCGCTGCTGGTGCCGGAGTGCTTCCTCATCGAGCCCACCGAAACCGAAAGCAAGGAAGCCCTGGACGAGTTCGTCGATGCCATGGCCGCCATCCTGGAAGAAGCGCGCACCCAGCCCGACATGGTCAAGGAAGCGCCGTTCACCCAGCCGGTGCGCCGCCTCGATGATGTGAAGGCAGCCCGCGAGTTGGATCTCGCCTGGAGCGAGTAAGCAGGCGCTGACCCCGTAGGAGCCATGCTCGCATGGCGATCAAAACCCGGCGCAAGCCGGGTTTTTTAATGGGATAGGATCAGTCGGACGTCTGACGTCGGAGGACGGACGCTAAAGACAAAACAGGGCGCGAGTTTTACTGTGCGGGTGTTGTTCATGGGCGGGTTGCGGCTTAAGACGTCCGACCCGTACCCTGCCTACCCCCGATCCAGTGGACTGATCACCCCCAGCCCACCCCGATTCATCACATGCAGATAACGCTCGGTGGTGGACACGTCGCTGTGGCCCAGCAGCTCCTGTACCGTGCGAATGTCGTAGCCCTTCTCCAGCAAATGGGTAGCAAAAGAGTGGCGAAAAGTATGAGGGCCACAGAGCTTGGCGATGCCAGCTTCAGAGGCCGCCTGTTTGACATGCTTGCGGACAGTATCCTGATGATAATGATGGCGCCGGACGATTCCGGTTTGCGGGTCTGTCGCAGGTTCTTTAGAAGGGAAAATAAATTGCCAGATACGTTGTGAGCCTGCTCCAGGATATTTCCTGCTCAGTGCATGTGGCATCCACGCGGGGCCAATGCCATTTTTCTGATCCATCTCATACAGGTTTGTTGCCACAGAGATTTGCTGGCGCAATCGTGCTTCACAAGACTTTGGCAGCAGTGTTCTCCTGTCCCTGTCACCTTTGCCTTGATGCACCGTAATAATCATCCGATCAAAATCCAGATCCTTGATACGAATGCGAAGCGCCTCGGACACGCGTAGCCCAGCGCCATAAAGGAGTTCACATATCAACTGGGAAGGCTCAGGGAGCAGTGCGATAACCGCTTGGGCCTCTTGCTCGGAAAACACGGCAGGGATCCGGGGTTTGCGCTTCGATTGGCGAAAATTCAGTTCGCCATAGTCTTGCTGCAAAAATCGACGATAGAAACAATTCAGCGCATTAAGGGCAATTTTCTGAGTGGATGGGCTGCAGTGTCGCTGTACAGACAGGTGTGAAAGAAATGCCTCAATCTCTCCGGCACTCATCGTCGAAGGATGGCGCATCTTGTGGTATCGAATGTACTTGATCACCCAGTGGACATAGGTTTGCTCTGTTCGATAACTGTACTGGTTTTTCCTTAACCAGAACCGGAACTGATCCATCAGCTTTACCGGCTTTTCGGGCAGGGCGCGAGGGATGTCATCCATGACAACCCCGTACTGTTCAAAATGACAGTATTGCAGTTGGCGAAGCCCTTTTTCAACGGAAGCAGTGCTCATTCCTGAAGCATGGTGCTTACCTGTTAGCTATCTTGTTGATATGCATGAGAAAAGGATGCTGCCAATAAGTGACCCGGAGTCAGGAGTTATAAGGAACCTTCCTTATAACTCCGTGTAGGAGATTGGCTATAGCATCTCAACCCATTGTTATGGCAGGCTTTTTATCGGGGAGTATGTACGACGGTTCCAGAGTTATATAGAACCGAGTTATACGGAACGTTCTAATTAATACGCTGTTAGAACACCACGGATTCGAGTATCAATGGAAAACTTAAAAGCCGCCAAAGCAGAACTTCGAGCAGCTAAGCGCTCAATTGATGCCATGAAGTCTGAGCAAGACTTCGAAATATTTGAGGAAGAGTGGCGGGACTTTCTAAACTGCATTGAACAGCTTTGGAATAAAGTCGAAAGGTCGTGCCAACACAAGAGAAGTCAATTTGAGCCTTGGCAAGGACAATTCAAGAAGCTTCGAAAAAAAGATATGCTTCTAAGGTACCTGAAGCAGGCTCGGCATGCACATAATCATTCCATTCAAGAGGTTGCCGAGCCTAAAGCCGCATCTAGGTCCATAAATTTTGCAAATGGTACTGGCGGCTATATTAAAAATCTAACAATGGTCGGAGGTAATATTGTCAACTACCAAGGCGACCCACTTGAGGTTATTGATCGTCCTAATAGGTATGCTGCCGTAAAAGTCAAAAATGACGGTAAGTGGTACAATCCGCCAACTTCACATTTAGGCAATAGGTTTATTTCGGATAGCGCCCTGGATATTGCAATAGCTGGATTAGAATTTTATGAAAACTATATAAAACAAGTCGAAGAGAAGTTCTTTAATGAATAAAAGCTCTAACAATGCTATCAAAAATCGTTCCGGCGCAAAAAACGCGCCTCCACTGGACGCGCTACCGCGCGCCTTTTATAGCGGCGTTAGCTTAAAAGGAAGCAAATGAGCATAGATTGGAATGCAATTTTAAATGGCACTGTCACTTTTATAATCCTTATAGTATTAAAAGCCTTGCTGGATTTTAGGCTTGCTCAGTTTTTCGTTAAATGGTGTTCGTGGATTCCTTTGAGAAATTATTTTCGTGATAAACCGACACAAATATCAGGTCAGTGGGATCAAGTGTGGAGTTCAGCAAACAGCGCATCTTTCCAGTCAGAAGCTGATCGTCATAGTCACCCAGACATAAAACAGCTGGGATCATATTGCTATGGCGAATTTATTTCGAAGGGTATCAGCTATGTAGTTTTTGGGAGAGTCATAGGTGAATACTTCGTTGGTGACTGGTACGACAAGAAAGACCCAAAAGGATACTTTGGTGCTTTTCAACTCCAAGTCCATGACTCAAAGAATATGAAGGGACGGTGGGTAGGTCATTCCAAAACTGTCCATGAAGTAAAAGGCGATGAATGGATCTGGAAAAAGATCAGCTAACAATCGCAATCAGTCGAAAATATTTTCCGTTCCTTGTTTTGCGGTTTAACGCTACGCTACCGCAAAACAATCCACTACAAATATTCCGCTGTTGCGGGCGTTATGCGTAAGGAGCCAGGTGGGGGCGATGGCGAATAATTGGAATATTCCTGCTGATTTGGAACAGGAAGTCAGGGAAAGAGATCAAGCCTGTGTCTACTGCGGAAATGAATTTCTGTCACATAAAGAGTCGGTAAAGGCATCTGCGAGTTGGGAGCACATTATCAACGATGCTTCGATAATTTCTCGTGAGAATATCTGTCTTTGCTGTCGAGGCTGCAATGCCAGCAAAGGGCAGAAGAGGCTCTCTGATTGGCTGCTTACCAATTATTGCAAAGAGCGTGGCATTACTGCTGATACGGTTGCTCCAGTCATTAAGCAGGCAATCGAAAATTGGCAGTAGCGTCACGCATAACAAGGCACTGCTGCCGACAAGCGACAGAGCGCGGCGTTAACTTTCACACGAGATTAGGGTGCAGATGGAAGAAGCATGCAATGTCATTGCGACATGGATAGACCCAAAACTGATAATACCCGCTTTTATTGCATTGGTTTCTTCAGGTGCTTTCCCATTTCTCCTACACAAGTACAAGGTGAAGAGAGAAAGGGAGGAAAAGCTCTTCGATACTAGGAAAGCAGAGTATCAACAGTATTTTAAAGTCATGGAAAATGCCGCCAGATTAGCAGGTCAAGAATACGCCGATTTCATGGCCACAACTTTACCGGAGGCTTCTCGAAGGCTTTATGAAGAACGCTCATCTCCAGAAAGTATTGTTAACTATCAGAAAGTGATGCACGAGTTCACAAAAGGGGTTCAGGAGGGTTTTCAGAAAGCTACGCATCAGCTGGTAGGCCTGAGGATTGTGTGTTCCAAAAAGCTTGAGCAGTACTTGGACAAGTTTGAGTCCCTATATAAAGAAATTCTTGATTTGCAGCCCAAAATGCTTGAGGAGATTAAAGATTCTTTGGGGGTTGAGGCATTCATTACGGGTGATTTCAATTTTGAATCTCCATCTCAGCTAAAGATGGTGGCATTGGGTAATGAGCTAGGCGATGTGCGCAACCAAATAATCAGGCAAATGAGGTTTGAGCTTGGCTATAAAAGTTAACAAGAAGCAGCAGGCCGACCTTCGGCGGCTGTGCTAGGCGTTAGGCTAAAAGCTTAACTTTAATTATTGCGTCTTTGTTGTTGATAGTTGGAAGGTGTCATTTTTATTTTCTGCTTAAAGAGACGACGAAATACGCTATCGTCCGTATAACCCAGAGAAAGGGCGATTTCCTTTACGGACGTATTGGTGGTTGCTAACAATGTGCAAGCATGGCTTATTCTAACCCCGTCAATAAAGGCTTTGGGGGTTTCTCCGGTTAACTCTTTTAACTTACGATTTAGCGTACGTTCAGAAACAGCCATTATTTTTGCCAAATCACCAGCGCTCATGGTTTGGTAGTGTGCTTTTCGAATGGTATATTCCGCTTTTGCCAGGAATGGATTGTTTGAAGCCTGATACCCCTCCGGCACATACAGGTTTTGAGATTTTGGTATCGCATCAACGACAGAAAAATCAGCCACAACCTTCGCCGTTTCAATACCAGCAAGCTTTTTCACTATATGCAATGCAATAGTGACCCAGGAAAGTGGGCCACCAGCAGTTATGATACCGTTATCATCAATTAATTCACTTGCCCATACCGCATTCGCCTTTGGGAATCGTTGCTTTAATTCATCATGTAACCACCACGTGGTAGTGCATTTTCGGTTATTAAGTAAGCCCGCCTCTCCAAGTGCAAATACACCGCTACAAGAGCCACACATGAGCGCTCCTTTTTTATGTTGTGTAGCCAACCATGAGCTGGTAAGCATATCTGTAGTGGTTTTGGGTGGGTGTCCTTGACCATTTGGAATAAACCCCGGTACCAACACTGCATCGCAATGCTCAATTGAAGCAAAATCAGAGTCGACCTCAAAAATACGCCCATGCCCGTCAGTTATCGGCTGCCCATCATGATTTGCCAAAATCACGTTTGGGTGCCACTCCACCTTCGAAAGTGCTCCATCTCCAGACTTCTGCACAAAATGCAAACCACTTAATGCAAAGATATCAACCATGCCCATAAGCCCTGATGGCAAGGCGTTATTCACTGAAAGAATCACAATTGTCGTCATCCATACACTCCAAACAAATAATGGCAGATATTGCATGAATGTTGTCTTTTTTGCCACTGCTGGTCAGGCTGCGTCAATCCCTACAATGGCACCTCGATTTCAACATAAGGGGAATTTATGAAAATTTTCAATCCTATGCGTAAATCAAATATTTATTTGACTGTATTTCTATTCATGTTAATGAATTCGTCTATATCACGCTCAGAAGTACCAAAACAGGAGGCTGTCATGAAAGAAGCAAGCTATATTCCATTTGAGGCCAAGTCTGGACAAGACAAAGAGCTAACTGCTTTTCTAAAGGAAGGCGCAACACTGGTCGCGCAAACTGAACCCAATACATTGTATTGGTATGCGCTTAAAAAAAACGATGGCAGTTTCGGAATTTTTGATTTTTTTCCAAATGAAGCGGGCCGGTCAGAGCACTTTGCAGGGAAAGTAGCAGCCGCATTAAATGCCAATGCAGATACGCTCGTAGAGCATGGTTGGGATAAGGGGGTTGTTGCTAATATTTCTAACTTTAGCGTTTTATCCTATAAAAAACCTGACACAGACTCAGAAAATGCAACAAGCGCAACTTATATATTGTTAAAAGCTCAACCAGGAAAAGAGCAAGAATTACAGCAGCTATTGATCGGAGCCGCATCTGTTGTCGCAGAAACTGAACCAAAAACGTTGTTATGGACATCACTTAAATTAGATAGCAACACTTTTGGTATTTTTGATACCTTTACCGATGAGAGTGGAAGAGAAGCTCACTTTGCCGGGAAAGTTGCTGCTGCCCTCAAGGCCCAAGCGGATGATCTTGTCGTTGGCGGCTGGGATAACGGTGTTCTAAACAACATTCATAATTTTGAGATTATTGCAGAAGCTGGCAAATAATTTTGGTCTTCTAGCTTGTTTGCTCACAATTAGCCTAACAAAGTGTTCAACTGGACCCAGCTACGCTGGGCCAGTTAACACGGCGTTATGTAATTTATTCTGCAAGAACGCTTGTCGGTCCTTTCCCTGTCATTGAGTCCCTTCCCGCATTCCCCTACATTCATTCCTGGCTGTCTTGAGGGAGGCAGCATGTGATGGCTGTCGATTTCGTGGGGGATGGCCATCTCAGTCGTTACTGTTTCTTGAGGCTGCTGGGGCATATTCAATGACTTCATTCCTGTTTAGGGGTTGGACCAGGGCGGGTGTCCGTGGGGTGGTGTTTGCCGGGATATTGACGGCGTCACTCTCCGTGGCGGCCTCACCCTTGCTGGATGCGCTTGCGATGGCGGATCACGATGCCATGGCTGAGCAGCTCAAAGCGGACCCTGGCCTGGCGTCGATGCCGGATGGGATCGGTGATTCCCCATTGTTGTTGGCAGTGCGTGCGGGGGATCTGGCTGCGGTGAAGCTGCTGGTGGACGCGGGGGCGCCAGTGACCCAGAGCTCTGCCAGTGGCGAGACGCCATTGCAGGTCAGCATGCTTTCAGGGCAGGGTGAGGTGACCCAGTGGTTGCTTCGTCATGGGGCGGAGCCGGATCAGTTTAACGGGGGTGGGCAGTCAGCATTGCACTGGTGTGCCCAGGCCGGTGAGGTGGCGCTGTGCGAGCGATTCCTGAAGGACGGCCTGTCACCTTTGCAGCGGGATGCCACCGGGCTGACACCAATGGATTTGGCGATTGGCTGGGGCCGGTTCGACGCACTGGGCGTTTTGCTTGCTGCTACCCCGACACCGCCTTCCCGGGATGTTGTGACGCTGGACTTTGATGATGATCGTGTCCGCTACTGGAGCGCCCTCTATTGGTCGGGTGACGAGGCGGCTTTGCTGGCCAGCCTGGGCCAGGATTTGCAGTCCTCCTATCCCCATCCTCTCGCGCCCTATATCTGGAGTGCGGTGCACCGCCGCCAGGACACCCTGGAAGCGGCGTTGACACAGGCGTCGCCGGCCCTGAAGCAGGCTCTGGGGATAACGCCACAGGTGCTGATGGCGGTGGATGCCACCCCCCGTCAAGCCTGGAAGGCGTTCCCGGCGGCCGCGACCTATCGGCTCGGTGAGGTGTATGCCCTGGTGGAGTTGGCCGATTCGGCCCGGGATCTGGGTGAGTTCGGGGTCTTTTACGACTACCTGGAAGCCGCGGTTACGCTGGCGCCCAATCACTGGCAGCTGGCCTGGATGTTCGACAACATGACGGCCCTGGATCTGCCAAGGATGCGAGAGCGGGCGGCGGCATTTGCGCAAGCCGAGGCAGTGCATGGCGGGTTTACGGGGGGCTATCTCCAGGCGGTGGTGCCGCAACACAGTTGGAAGAACAGTGATCAGCTGGCCCATGTGGAGCGCTACCTTGAGCGCTGGCCCCATGATGGTCGGGCCTTGGTCGCCCGCTCATTGACGCTCAAGGGAAATGGCTATTACCGAGAGGCGGTCGAGAGCCACATGGCGGGGCTGGCACGCTTTCCGTTTTATGCGGGACGCAGTGATGCCATGGAGCTGTTGATTAAAACCGGTCAGCACGACCGGGCCCGGCGCGTGGCGGAAGGCCTGGCGCGCTGGTATGGAAACGAGGGCGTGCCGGCCCGCGCGGCGCGTTATTACGCGGCAGGACTGCTGGATGACGGTGACAAGGGTGCTGCGCGGGGCGCCTTGTCGGAGGCGTTGGCTCGTTACCCGGACGAGGGCCGGCTGTGGATGGAGCAGGCGCGTTTGGCGTTGGCAGAGCAGCGACCGGATGAGGCGCTGGCGGCGGCCGCGACCGGTTTCCCCTTGATCGAGAGTCCTTCGTCCGGGCAACTGGCGGACTGGTTGCAGGCGTACCGCGACAGTGGTGATCCGCGCGGTGGCGTTAGCGTGTTTGAGCGTTACCGCGAACGGGTCGGCATGCCGTCTGCCAGCCTGCTGAACAGTGTGTTGGAAGATCTGGCGACGCTGCAGGATACCCAGAGGTACCAGGCGTTACTGCGCGAGGCCCGTTCCTATTACCCCCATGACCGTGAGCTGTTGTTGCGTCAGGCGCGGCAGGACGTGGCCGAGGGTCGCCAGGCCTCGGCGCTGGCGTTGCTGGAAGACGGCTTGGCCCGTCATGGCCATTCCCTTGATTATCTGAACCAGACCTATGACGCCCTGTTGGCCGTGCGAGGGGAGGCGTCGGCACGACGTTTTGTGGTTCAGCGGCAGGAACGCATGCCTTGGGAAAAGGCGTCATGGCAATTGGCAAAGCAGCACGGTGCTGGCGAGGAGCCGGCTCTATGGGAAGCGGCGATTGTCGCTGCGCCGACGGAGACGTTTGGTTGTGAGGCGCTGATTGATTATTACGTGTCTGCCAAGGCGTGGCGCCAGGCCCACGATTGGGCGCAACAGTGCCATGAGCGTTTCGTGTCCACGGGGCGGTTGAGTGCCCGCCAGTCCATGTTGCTGTACGACGCCTGGGTCTATGAAAACCAGACCCGGCAGGAGCGGGTGGATAGCGAGACTTTGCGTGAGGCGCAAACGGCGTTTGATGAATTTGCCCGCGGGCATGGCCATTACATGGATTACCTGCGTTACCGGGAAGCCTTTTGTCTGGCGCGGGGGGACAAGTCCTGTGCGGCACAGTCCTTGGCGCAGCGCAGTGCTTATCAGCAGGACAGCACCAGCCATTTTCATGATCTGGTGGCGCGTTATGCCAATGAACTGGGAGCCGACAAGACCTTTGGCTACGGTGCCAGGATGCTGGCGCGATCGCCCTACGACAGCAGCAAGGTGGCGTCGTTTCTGCACAAGCATTTGTTGTGGGGGGGCAGTTCGATTGTGGCACTTAAGGCCATCAATGATGCCGAAACCCGCGGTGTGAGTGTGGACAAGAAATGGCAGCGCCGGGCGCTGGGGAATCTGGGGGATTCCCTGTCCAGTTTCGAGCGTTACACCGTGGCGGGCATGCGCCCCTCGGCGTCACTGCGCTATATCCGCTGGTTCGATGAGGCCCGCCGTGATGCTCTTAGCGCTGATGGTACTCGGGTGTTTTATCAGCTCGACAGCGAGACCCCCGGGGTGGAGATTCTGCTGCCCAGTGGCGAGCAGGTTGTGCGTCAGGATCACCCGGTGTTTGGCAAGCCTTTGTACTTTGCCCGGGGCGCCACGTTTATGCGCCTGGGGTATACCGAGACCGGGCAGCTGACCCGTATTGAAGATTCCAGCGGCCAATCCATGACGTTGCTGTACGACAAGGATGACCAGATCCGCACGCTGATCAGCCCGGAGGGCACGCTGCACTTTACCTACAATGCGTTGGGCAAGCCTGTGCGTATCGTCGAGCAGGATGTGGGCGTGTTGGAGGTAGCGTACGACGAGCAGGGCGAGATTCTGTCGGTGAACTCTGAGCAGGGTCAGCAGATGGCGTTGCGTATTACCCGTTCGTTCCAGTCGCTGCTGGGCATGGTCAATCAGGTCAAGCGGATTCACGATGTGAAACGGTTGCCGCGTCTGAGCGTGAACGACCCACAGGTGGATGTCCTGCGGGTGGAGTACGAAGACACCGAATATCACAGTGCGGAGGAGCAGAAGGCAGCGCTGGCGCTGGCGAAGTATTTGATCGGCCAGGTAGGGGACGACCCTGACTATGTCGGAGAGTCTGAGCGTTTGTTGTATGGCGTTGTGGCGACCGCGCAGGTCCACTCCCGTGAAAAGGCATTCCGCCACCGGGGTGCCCAGGCGGTGACGCTGTTGCATCAACTGTATCGGGAGGTGCGTCCGCGTGGGCTGCCGCAGGAGACCTTCAGTGAGTGGTCGGAGGCCTGGAACTGGTTACGCAGTGCGGAACTGGAGGCGTCGTCGTCCACGTTGCGCAAAGCCCTGGCTGCGGTCAATGAAGCTCCACTGGCGTTGCTTCGGGATGCCCACCGGTTACAGCGTTCCGATTTCAGCAATACCGCTTACTGGAAACGGTACGGCGATCATGAGCTGTTCGGCAAGGCGTTGGCAGGGACAGAAAAACATCAGGTCGTGATGCGTGCCAACGGAGATGTGGTGGTGGCCACTAGCCAGGGATTGTCGGTGCTGCGCGAAGGCTATTGGCACTGGTACGGGTTTGATTTTCGCCAGCAGCGGCTGTCGGCGACTGCAGTGCTATCGGAGCAGGATGCGCGCGCCAACATTCTGGCCGTGACAGAAACCGAGGATGGCATTCTCTGGCTGGGAACGGCCAAGGGCTTGCTGGCAATTCCCGGAGACTACGACGGTGACCTGAAACGCTGGAGTGTGGCCGAAGGTTTGCCGTCGCCACGGGTCATATCGCTCACGTCGTGCGGTAGCCGTGTATGGGCGGGGACCGGTGCCGGGCTGGTGGTGCTGGAGTATGCGCAAGCGACCCCGCAGGCCGTTACGGCGGCAGGTACTCATCCCATTGATCAGCTCTACCGCTTGCCTGGCCGACCCGATGCCTTGCTCTACCGCGCCAACCATCAGGTGTGGTTGTTGTCAGGTGACGCTCCCGTGAGTCTGGGGCGGGGGCAGGACATGACCTTCGACATGGGGCGCATGCGGGTTTACCGGCTGGAGGGCAATCAGGTCTTTGCCCATGCCGTGACGGATGAAAACGGGCGTTGGGAGTGGCTGCAGCAGGATGCTGAGCTGGTCGCCACGGACAGTGACTTGCTGCTGTCAAAACAGGTTCATGGGCTGTCGATGTGGGACCTGGGTAGTGGCGAGGAAGCGTTGGTGGTGAGTACCGACCGGGCCATGAATGTCTTGCAGGGCCACTATTTTGAGGCGCTGGCGCTGCCGTTTGCCGAGCAACGCGGGGGCATGGCTGTCGGGCCGCGGCACTCTTTCAGTGATTCGCGTGGCGTGGTGGTGCTGAGCGACGAGGGTGTGTACACCCGGCTTGGCGAGGGCGCGCAGCAGCTGCAGCAGGCGCCGGTGTACGACCTGTTGGTGAGTCAGACGCTTAACAGTCTTTATGTGGCCATGGGGGACCACATTTTGTTGCTGGGCAATGATCAGCCACTGGAGTCAGCCCAGTATTTTTCTCCCGCCAATGCCCGTGTGCTGGCAGAGGATCAGCACGGCAATCTCCTCACCCATGACGGCTACACGGTTCTGCGTTTTCCCGCCGGCAGCGATCAGCCCCAGGAGTTGTTCTCCGCGCGGCCAGCGGTCGAAGAAAAGGGCTGGCAAGGTGGCGTGGTCGACATGCTGGTGGACCGCGAAGGCACCTTGTGGGTAGTGTCCGGTTCGTCCCTGTTCCGTTACCGCCAAGAGACTCTCACCGAGTTCAACTATCTGCTCGACAGCGAACGTTTCCCGTCACGTAGCCCGATGCTGGCGGGGGTGCATGAAACCCTGGCGGGCGAGATCGAAGTGGTGGCGTCCGATGAGGGGCATCTGACCCATCAGGGGGTGTCGTTGTCTGGCGGGTTGCTGCGCTGGAATGGCAACGGTTTCGAGTATGTGGGCAAGCCGCCACACTGGTTTGCCACGGGCTACACCCCGGTGGATGACAGAACGGCGGTGATTGGCACCAACACTACCTTCGCCCGTGAACTGACGGGGGGCACACGGCAATCGTTTGCCGAGCTCAACGATCCCAGTTACCAGGCACTGGCGGACAAAACCCCACTGCTGTGGCTGGGGGGCGAGGGGGCGCGTTTTCAGGGGAGCAACAGCTGGTTGTTCCCGTCGGCGGGCGGGGTCCTGTTGTATCACGGCGGCACTTGGCTGTACCCGGATCGTCTGAATCAGTTATTGCCGGAGGACGCCGCACTGGGCCAATACGGTGGGCGCACTGTGCATGCGGTAGCGGTGGCCGGCAATGGTCGGGTTTATGTGGGCACCGACCTGGGGCTGCTGCTGTATGACTCCCAAGGGGTGGCGTCGTTACTCAATGACAACCATTTCGGTCAGCTTGCTTTCCGTGAAGAGGACACCCAACAGCAACAGGCGCTCAGTGATATTTTCCTGCCTGCCATATCGGGTGACAGTGACGCCGGGAAAATGCTGGCTCGCTACCGGCAGATGGAAGCGCAGATACGCGAGCTGGAAACCCGGGTGGCGCAGCCGGTGCCCGAGGCGGATGCTGCAACCTTGAGTGGGGCGGCGGCGTCCGGCAGTGCAGTAAAGGGCGTGTCGGATTCGCCCCGTGCTGAGCGTCTGCGGCAGCAACTGAAGAGCAAGAACCGGTTGCGGGAAACGTTGCTGGCACGCATGGAAGCGGAGCATGCGGGGTTGTACCAGATGCTCAAGCTGGACCCCCGTGAAGTGGCCGCGTTGCACCAGCGTTTGAGTGAGGATCAGGCGCTGGTGCAGTATCTGCCGACGCCGGAAAAGTTACTGATCCAGCTGGTAACCCGTGAGGGCGCGCAAATTCGTGAAGTGCAGGTTAGCCGTGCGGATCTGGAGGCCGCCAGTGCGCTGGTGGTAAAAGGCATGCGGTACCGGGCAGCCCATCTGACGGGCAATGACCGCGGGTTGTCGGCTTCCGGGGAGCGTGCGGCAGGGCCTGATGACGATGCGCAGGATGCCAGCCTGGCCTGGTTGTATGACAAGTTACTGCGGCCGGTGGAGCGTGAGCTGGAAGGCAAGCAGCAGGTACTGGTCACACCGGTAGGAGCATTGACGTATTTGCCGTTCCCGGCGCTGTTACGCAAGAAAGAAGGCGATGTGCGCGAGTATGCCGCCGAGCGTTTTAACATCGGTGTCATTCCGTCCATGTATCACCTCAGTCTGGTGCTGCAGCAGAACGAATCCTTCAGTGACGGTTTGACCATGGTGGCCGATCCGGATGGCAGCTTGCCTGGGGCCCGGCAGGAAGTGAGCCGGATTGCCCAGGGAGCACTGGTGGCTCCCACCGTGCTTGAGGGGGCTTCTGCCACCTATGCGAATCTGGCGGGTGCGGTGCAGGATGCCCGAGTGGTGCATCTGGCGACCCATGGTAATCTTGATCCGGCGGTGCCGGCAGACAGCTACCTGTTATTGGCCAATAACTACCGCCTCAGCGTGATTGATATCGCCGGTCTGACCCTGGATCAGACCGATCTGGTCGTGTTGTCGGCCTGTGAAACCGGTATCGGCAAACCTGGTCTGGAGTATGCGACGTTGGCGCGGGCGTTTGCGCTGGCCAGCGTGCCTACCGTGATTGCGTCCTACTGGAAAGTGGATGACGGGGCGACGGCCCGGTTGATGGAGCAATTTTATGGCAACCTGAGGGAATATCCCGGGGAAGGGTATCTGGTTGCCATGGCCCAGGCACAACGGGCCCTGATTGAGGAAGGGGGACGGTATTCCGAACCGGCAGCGTGGGCTGCGTTTACGTTGTTCGGGAAGCCGTAAAAACAATCTTCATTGCTGTCGAAAAGCGGCTTGCTGGCCATCCCAATTCAACAGCAATGGACAGTATGGGTGCAGGAACAATGACGCTATCGGGAACCGGGAAGTGGCTGTGCGGCGCGATGTTGGCGGGTGGCATGCTGGTGTCACCGGTACAGGCTGCCAGGCATGCCTTGCTGGTAGGGGTGGCGGATTACCCAAATCTGCCGGCCTCGCTGCAGTTGGATGGCCCTGCCCATGATGCTGAAATCGTGCAAGCCATGCTGCGCCAGCGCGGATTCAAGCAGGACAATATCGAGCAGCTGATTACTGCAGAAGGCAAGACCCTGCCTACCCGGGCTAATATTCTGGCGGCGCTGGAGCGGTTGTCTGCATCTGCCAGCGAAGATGATTTCTATTACCTGCATTTCGCCGGTCATGGTAGCCGCCAGCCGGCAAAGGCTACGGACAATACCGAGCCCGACGGGCTGGATGAAATCTTTTTGCCCACCGATGCTGCGGAATGGGACAGCTATATCGGTTCGGTAAAGAACGCGATTCTGGATGATGAAATCGCCCACTATGTCGACCGTATTCGTGATCGCGGGGCCGATGTGTGGCTGGTGTTTGACAGTTGTCATTCCGGCACCATGACCCGGGGGGCAACGGCCATGCCGGAGGTAAAGTACCGCCGTGTGGACAGTGCGGTCCTGGGGATTCCCGACGCACCATTAATTCACCGTCCCTCCCCCATGGTGTCCGAGACCCGGGCGCGGGGTTTCCTGGGAGAGGTGTTCAGCGGTACGCCGGAAGATGAGCCGCCGCGCAAGCGGGGAGAGCTGATTGCCTTCTCTGCGGCGCAGAGTGCAGAGACCACACCGGAAATGAAACTGCCTCGCGGGGCGCCGGATCGCCGTTTTCATGGCCTTTTTACCTACACCTTGATGGAAGTGCTTGGGGCCAACCCGCAGCTGAGCTATCAGCAGCTGGCCCAGCAGGTGCTGTCCCGTTACCAGAGCTTGCCGTGGCAGGCGACCCAGCCGTTATTCAGTGCCAGCGACATGAGCCGTCCGGTATTCAATGACGATGCCCCGGCAGAGCCGTCTTACTTTGCGACTTTCAAGAACGGCAAGCTGGATATTCAGGCGGGCTCCCTGTCGCTGCTGGGCACGGGGGCCACGGTGACGATCTACGATTCGCCGGTAGGCAAGGCAAAGAACGCGCTCGGCACAGTGAGGCTGGATGGTGCTACCCCGGTGCGTAGCTGGGCCATGCCGGAGGAAGAACAAAGCAAGGACTGGCCGGCAACGTTGTACGTACGACTGGAAAAGCCGGTGCTGACGACCGAGGTCAACGTGGCCCTGTTGCCATCCGCCTCCATGAGCAACAAGGACGAGAAGCGCCTGCAGAAGGCGTTGGCAGAAATCGAGAAGTCTGGCATCGGGATCAAGGTGTCGGCACTGGATGCCGCCGACATTCTGGTCAGCGAGTTTGATGAGCAGCTGTGGTTCCTGCAGGCAGATCAGAGCCTGCCCTGCGAAGAGCAGCAGCTGGCAGAAGCGGCGCGCAAGGTTTGTGCCGAAACCCGTCTGCCGCAACGCCTGCTCAACCTGGCATTGCCGGACAGCAAGGATCGCCAGCTGGCGGTCCTGCAAGGCGGCCTGAGCAAGATCGCGAACGTCACCCGCTTGATGTCCAGCGTGCAGCACCTGCCCGGTGCCCAGCAGCAGCTCAAGGTGAGTTTCCGCATTGAACATGATGGTGAGCAGAGCGAGTTTCCGGTGAATGGCCAGCCGGTGCTGACCGAGGGTGACCGCATCCTGTTCAGCGTAACCAACGAAGGTCGTCAGCCCCAGGATGTGAGCATCCTGTTCGTGGATAGTCAGTACGGTATCACCCAGCTGTACCCGGACAGCGGCCAGCCCAATCGTCTGGCCAGTGGCGAGTCGCTGAACTTTGAGTGGGATGTGAATGTGGAAACCGTGGGTATGGAGCATCTGTTGGTAAGCAGTCAGCCCGGCAATGGTGTTAACAGCAACCTGGGCTATCTGCAGCAGGCGCCACTGAATGTCACCACCCGGGGCCTCGGTAGCAGCAAGCCGCCGCAGTCATCAGGATTGAATCTTTTTACTTGGCAGGTCAGTCACTAGGCCGCATCGCGAGCGGTTTTTCTGTGCTTAAGGTGAGAAAACAAGGTTAAAAATAATGTTTAAAAGGAAGGAAGTGTTATGAAAAAAATGGTCGGAACCTTTGCGATTATGGCGACACTCGGGCTGGCATCCAGCCCTGCTTTGGCCTGGCGCTGTGATGCAGCCAGCCCCTCTGCCTGGGGGTGGGGTAGCTCCAGCTCACGTTCTACTGCGGTGAGTATTGCATTGCAGGAGTGCGCAATTCGCACCCCTTGGGGACAGGCTTGTTACATCCAGCGCTGTGTTAATACCCGTTCTCTGGAAGGTGATGCCCTGGACGCAGGTGGTGATGCAGGCAAGCCAGAGTACATGGGTAAGGATGACAAACTGGACTTCAGCAGTGAAGCCCATGAGACGCAGGGCGGTGCTATGGAGCCCGCCAAGTAGCCCCGTCCAATGGATGGTGAAGTAAAAAGAACCGCCTTTTCAGGCGGTTTTTTTATCGCGGAATTGCGAGAATGTGCTGCCCCTAACGTTTTAGTTTGCCTTTGGAGAAATGGATGTCCGGTGGGAGATTCTGCTTGCTGAACTTCCCACAAAAACAACAAAGGTAGTTTCACCACAGAGGCCACAGAGACCTCTGTGGTGAAAAGATCCTGGTTCGTTATCGCGCCGTCACCGAGCGTAGCGAAGGAACGCCCGCAGGGCGGCCCGAAGGGCGGGCGCAGCGAATAACCGACGCTTCTGCGGGGTGGGCAACTTGCGAGGAGAAGCTGGAGCAGCTTTGTGGGAGCGTTGGTTCCACCGCGAATCGTGGTCGTACCCGGAGGGCATAGCGAACGATCACTCCTGCAGGTGTTGTCGTGTTTTTTGGAAGGCAGGATCAGTCACAAAAAATGCGCCTGATCTTGCTGTAGGAGCGTCGCTCGCGGCGCGATAATCCAAACCTTGAAGGCGACTGTTACCACAGATGGCACAGAGATCATTGAGTTAGAACAATAAATTTCTCTGTGGATCTGTGAACTCTGTGGTGAAAAGGGCTTTGGTCCTGGCTTGTGATCGCGCCGCGAGCGACGCTCCTACGGGGAGCTACTTGTGCTTGGGCAGCAGTGACTGTGCTATCGCGTCAACCGTTGCTGAAGCTCGTTGCGCTGCGTGGTCACGTCATCACAACTGACGCTTTCCGGCAGCGGGGCGAAGCCGTCGATGTCTGCGGGGCGGGTGAGCTGTTCCAGTTTGTCGGGCGCCGTGTTGCAGAGGGCATCGCTAAGCAGTAGCCAGCGGCCCCACTCATGGCGGACGGTGAGCTGTTCGCCGAACTGCTGGCGGTAGTGTTCGCTGGCGAGGGCCAGTTGGGCCTTGCCGATGCCGGCAAAGCTGCTCAGTACGCCTTGGGATTGCTGCCCATCGTGGATTCCGGCGAGGATTTCGTTGATGTCGTCGGGCTGTGCAACGGGCAGGTCGCGCATGTTGGGTTGTTCATCCAGATAACTGCTCAGCTCGGGAGAAAATTGCTGATAGGCCTGATCCAGTGTCAGCGGATCCATGCCGGGTTTCAGTGCCAGCCACCCAGCAAAGAGCGCGGCTGCCGCTGCGGTGAGGCCGCCGGCCGGTTGCCACCAGCGCCGAGGTTTGCGTGTGGCGCTCGACAGGTTGAGCACATTGTTGTGCTCGACCCACAGGTCCTGATCGTTGAGTAATCGGTGCCAGCGACGGTACAACGCAGGGTCATGGGCAAGGTGGCTGATGACCTCGGCACGGCGCTGCGGGTCCAGCAAATTGTCCAGTAAGGCCGCCAGGTCCTCATCATCCGGTGGCGTACCCTGAAGAGTGGGGCGCTCCGATAACGCCAGAGCAATACGGCTCAGGTACTCCCCCTGCCGTTTGCTGGATGTGTGTTCTTTCATAGTCGCTTACCCCTGACTACTGAGATGGACAGTTGCCCTGGATGAACGCAGAAACCGGACATCATTGCCAGTCCTCCGGCAGCAAGTGGTGCGCCTGTAGTACTTCCCGTATGTGGGCCACAGCCCGTTTCGCCTGTCGTGCAGGTTGATGGGCTGGCAGGTTAAGCGTGCGGGCAATCGCACTGAACTTGATGCCATCGACATGGGCCATGCGCAGTATCAGGCGTTGTTCATCGGTGAGGCGGAGTGCCGCACGAACTGCGTGCAGCGTCTCTGTGCTCTGCCATTGGCTGGCTGGCCGGGCGGGTTCTTCATCGAGAATCAGTTGATGAAGCAGAAGCAACAAGGGTTCGAGTGTGTCAGCGGATGCGGTGTCGTTGGCGTCCGGTTCCTGATAGTGCTCTTCCAGTGAGACCTCGCCCGTTTGTTGTCCACACCAGGGCAGTTTCCCCTTGATGGTGCGAACCATCTGCTCAAGGGTGTCAGGGTCACGTAACGTTTCGTCCTGACCGGCCAGACGTTCGATGGCTACCGGGACCGGTTGGCGTTCCAGGCAGATGAACTTCCACAGCGTGAGCCAGGCGTCCCCCAGCTGTTGCAGCCATGCGGGCGGGCGGATACGGCCAAAGCGTTTGCGGGCGTATTCCTCCACCAGGTTGCTACAAAGGGTGTACAGATAGGTTTCCGGGCGAGATTTGCCGGTAAATTTCCGGCACAGCTTCCAGTCGCTTTCACACAAATGTTCAAGCACGTAGTCGCTGGCGATTTCCGCATCGGTGGTATGGCCGAAGCGTCGTTCGCACAGGGCGCGTATCCGGCCCTGTGTCTGTTCGCTGAACACGATGCCAGGCCAGTCTGTGTCCATTGCTGACGTAGTAACAGCCATTCTCCTTTTTCCCCAGAGGCTGATTCAAGCATAAACACGGGAAGCATGAAATCCTGTTAAGGCCGGTAGTAGCCTTGAAAAAAACTCTATAGGGTAGAAACGAGCATGGTCTTTCATTCATGAACAACACAGGGAAGAGAGATGGCTGAGAAGGGAATAATGCGAAACTCCACAATTCTGGTCCCGGTATTCCTGCCGGCGGTGATTGTTTCGCTGCTGCTGATCATCGGTACCATTAGCGACCCGGAAGCGGCCGGCGAGCTGTTCCAGCAGGCGCAAAGCTGGATCACAGAAACGTTTGGCTGGTTCTACATGCTGGTGGTGGCGCTGTTTTTCATCTTTATCGTCGGCATTGCGTTGACCTCCTGGGGCAATATCAAGCTGGGGCCGGATCATTGTGAGCCCGAGTATTCCTTTCCTGAATGGTTCGCCATGCTGTTCTCAGCCGGTTACGGCATTGCATTGCTGTTCTTTGGCGTTGCTGAACCGGTGCTGCATTACGCCGAGCCGCCGGTGGGCGCCCCGGAAACCGTGGATGCCGCCAAACAGGCCATGCAGATTGCCTTCTTCCACTGGGGGTTTCATATCTGGGCGATCTACGGCCTGGTAGGGCTGGTGATGGCGTATTTTGCCTTCCGTCACGGCTTGCCCCTGTCCATGCGTTCGGCCTTTTATCCGCTGATCGGCGACAAGATTCATGGGCCCATAGGCCATGCCATCGATGTGTTCGCCATTCTTGGCACCATGTTCGGAATTGCCACCACCCTCGGGCTGTCTGCGGCGCAGATCAATGCCGGGCTGAATTATTTATGGGATGTGCCGGTGGCTACCTGGGTGCAAATTACCGCGATCGCCCTGGTTACCCTGGCTGCCACCGCGTCAGTCGTGGCGGGCATGGACAAGGGCGTGAAGCGCCTGTCGATTCTGAACATGGTGCTGGCGATTGCCCTGATGTCGTTTGTGTTCGTGGTGGGGCCGACGATTCATATCCTGGAAAGTTTTGTACAGAACACCGGCAGTTACCTGAGCAATATTGTCGAGCGGACATTCAATCTGCAGGCCTACACCCACAGCGACTGGATTGGTAACTGGACCCTGTTTATTTTCAGCTGGACCATCGCCTGGGCGCCTTTTGTCGGCTTGTTTATTGCCAAGATCAGCCGTGGTCGCACCATTCGCCAGTTTGTGGTGGGGGTCATGCTGGTCCCGACCATTTTCACGTTCTTGTGGTTCTCGGTCTTTGGCGATACCGCCCTCAACATGATCATGAACCAGGGTGTGACGGTGCTGGTGGAAGAGGTACAAGCAGACAAGGCGGTGGCCTTGTTCCAGATGTTTGATCTGCTTCCCTGGTCTACGTTTATTTCTTTCCTGGCGGTGTTGTTGATCATCACCTTCTTTGTCACGTCGTCGGATTCTGGCTCGCTGGTGGTGGATTCACTGGCGTCGGGTGGTGTGCTGCAAACGCCTGCCTGGCAGCGGATTTTCTGGGCGTCCCTGGAAGGGGTGATTGCGTCGGTGCTGTTGCTGGCGGGCGGGTTGAGTGCGCTGCAGACCATGACCATTGTCAGTGCGCTGCCGTTTGCGGTGGTGATCATTCTCGCGGCAGTGGGGATGTGGCGTGCGCTGGTGATCGAGAAGCACCGGGAAGTGAGCCTGCAGGCTCATATGGCCACCATGCGGAATATGACGGGCTCTCAATGGCGCCATCGTTTGACCGCCATGATTCGCTACCCGACTCGTGACGAAGTCGAAACCTTTATTCGCGGCACTGCCATGGAAAGCCTGAAAGAGGTGGTGGACGAATTGCGCAAGGCCGGTTGGGATGCCGGGGTAGAGTTTGATGAATCCCTGGTGCGCGCCGAGCTGGTCGTCAATCGCGATGGCCATGTGGGCTTCATTTATGACATTCGCCTGATTACCAACCCGATCCCCGAGTTTGCCTATGCGGGCAAGGCCGGGCCGGAATCGGAAAAGGAATACTGTCGGGCCGAGGTGTTCCTGCGCCGGGGTGGTCGTTCCTATGATGTGTATGGCTATGATGGCAACGACATCATTCAGGATGTGCTGGATCAGTTTGGTAACTACCTGCACTTCCTGGACAGTACCCCTGGCAAGTTGCCCTGGGAGATGGCAGAGCACGATGACTTGCTGCATCCTGCCACGGACAAACCGGGCGACCCATAGATCGCCTTTCGAAACGCCGCATCAATGTTTAACTCATTTACATAAAGGACAAAAATGAAACAACCGTGGTTTTGGGTATGGGGGCTGATGCTGGCACTGCTGGCTGGCCATGCGCTGGCAGATGAGCGCGATGACAAGATCGCGAGGCTGTTGAATCTGGCGGGGGCTGAGGGGCAGATTACTGGCCTTACCGACTCGGTGATTGCCGGTCTGGAGCAGGCGCAACAGTCGGCCCAGGATGTGGATGCCGAGCGCGGCGAGGTGATGCTTCATGTGGCGAAGGAATCGTTTCTGCCTGAAGTGATTTACCAGCAGGTGTTCGAGGCAGTGTCGGCGGCGGTGCAAGACGACCAGCTGGAAACCCTGCTGCTGTGGTACCAGTCGCCATTGGGCAAGCGTATTACTGAGATGGAAGTGCAGGCGGCCTCCCCGGCGTCGCGCCAGGCCATGATGCAGAATGCCACTGCCTTGTTGTCGAATGAGCCGATGATGGAAAAAGCGGCGCAGTTTGATGCCTTGCTCCACCTGACGGATTACAACATGGCGTTGCAAAAGCGCATGTTGATTGCCGCTCAGACTCAGGTGCGTAAGTTACACAACCCGGATCAGCCCGTGGATACCTCGGATGTGGAGGCGTTCTTCGAGCAACGCAGGGCGCTGCTTACCGAGCAGACTCGCAAGACGGTGATGCTGTCTTTTGCCCATACGTACCGGGAACTGGAAGCCGACAAGCTGGACAGCTATCTGGATTTTCTGTCTACGCCGTCGGCCAGACAGTTCAACGAGGCGATCAAGGTCGGTCTGGGAGAAGGGCTGGATCTCGTGTTTGAGGATTATATTGCCGGCCTGGCAGAGGAGTAAGTCTGCGCCTCAGCAACTGCCGCCATCCAATGTGGGAGCGGTGGTTCCACCGCGAATAAAAAGCCGGGTAAGGCCATCGCGGTCGGACGGCCGCTCCCACGCTCATTGCCCCGCCTGTGGGCGTCTATAGGGTGGCGAGAATCACTCGCTGGCAAGTGTTGCTGCACACTAGACTCTTCCACAGCAAGCAAGTCACCCGGCCTGAGTGCCTGCCTCGCTGAGGCTCGTTATCGCTATGCAAGCATAGCTCCTGCAGAGGGGGGGATGTGGGAGCCAGCCTGCTGGCGATAGTGTTTGCTGCGCTGGCAGGTGAAAGGGTTCCCTAGCTGCGTTTCTTGCCGGCCTTTTCCAGCACCATCAGGGTTTCCACGTAATTGACGAAATGCTCCAGGTAGGCCGGTGAGAGGGTCTGCAGGGTGCGGATGGCGCTGGTGACCAGGCGATGGGAATTGAGTGGGCCGGCGTCGCTGGGAGTCTGGGTCAGGGCCAGGTCAATGCGTTGGCGCTTGCGCTGTTGTTGCTGGCCCCGGCGGGCACGGGTGAGGGCTTTCAGTTCTCGCTGTGGCGTGTGGGCTTGGGCGGGCTCGGGGCTGTCGTCCAGCAGATCACTTTCCTGAGCGTGTAACAGCGCGGTGAGCGGGTCGCGGGGATGGCCAGTGTCTGCTTCCGGTTGGCTGTAGTGTTCGCGCAGGGCGGCCAACGGGGTGCGGGTATCCGGGCGACGTTGTTGGCGGAGCCAATGGCGAAGCTCCTGTGGCGATGCCAGCGGGTGGTCTGCACAGGTTTCCGCTTCCCGGGTAGCGGCGTCCAGTTGTTGCTGATACTCGCTCACCGCTGCCGACAGCCGGGCCAGGCTGGCAGCACTGCAATGGCGTTGTTGCTGCAGGCGTTCGCCCTGGCGCTGCACAAAGCGAAAGCGCACCGGGTCGAAGTGATCTGCACCGTTCTCCTGCCACTGGGCAATGTGGTCAAGCAGGGCCTGCAGCGTTGCCGTATCAGCCATCGTTGTCCCCGTTTGCCGGCTCGGTGTTGCGGCGCGGCACGGTGGTCAGCTCCACCCGTCGATTCTTGGCCCGGTGGGCGTTGCTGTCATTGGGGGCAACAGGTTGATGCGGGCCGAAGGCCGCGGCAAACACCTGATCGGCGGGCATGCCCTGGTCGATCAGGGTGCGGGTCACGGTCAGGGCACGCTGGGCGGATAACCCCCAGTTATCTTCGTAACGCCGGTTACCGCGCTGGATGGGCAGGTCGTCGGTGAAGCCACTGACCATCAACATCTGGTTGTGCTGACTGAGGTACACCTGCAGCGGTTTGACCAGGTCCTGCAACAGGGCGACGCCCTCGGCTTGCAGCTGATCGGAGTTGAGCTGGAACAGTACGCTGCCACTGATGCCGATACGGCCATCTTCAAAGGTAACCCGCCCGCTCGCCAGCGGATCCGCCAGGGCCTGCTCCAGCGCCAGGCGGCGCTGTTCTTCGGCCAGCCGCTTGGCTTTCTCCTGTTCCAGTGACTGGCTGAGTTCCAGCTGAATGCCGATGACCCACACCAGCACCAGCACCAGGATGCCCACCAGCGCCGCCATCAGGTCGGAAAAGATGGCCCATACCGGGGAGGCCTGGGCGTCGTTGTCGTGCAACTCGTCCATCAGCTGGCCTCGGCGGAGGACAGGGCGCCGAGCGCCTCAATGACCTCTTTCTGGGACGCCATGCTCAGTTCGATCACTTCACGGGCCTGCTCCACGTAGTAGCCCAGCTGTTCGTCTGCCCGGGCGGCGGATTTCTCCAGCGCGGCTTCCACTTGCTGCAGGTTATCCAGCAACTTGTCGTTGCTGTCGCTGAACAGCTGCACCGCGGTGGCAAAGGCCTCGCTGAGGCTGGCCACTTCTGCGGCACTGCCGGTGACATCGCCCGCCACCTCGTTGAGGCGTTCGCTCTGTTCGCTGACCTGACGGGTGAAGGTGTCGCCCACCTGGGCCAGGGTGTCGCTGGCGCGGGTGATCAGGGTTTCAATGGCATCGCGTTGAGCGCCTGCAGTGTCGCGTTGGTTGCTGAGCAGGGTGTCCAGCTCTTCCATGATGCGGCGGCGCTCGTCGAGTAGCTCGTTGTCCCGCTCGCTGCTGCGGGTCATTTCTTCGCGCAGGCGGCTGATGACCTCGGCGGCGGCCTTGGGGGTTTCCGATGCGGTTTCGATCAGGCGCGTCATAGGGGCTTCAAGGGCGGTACCAAGACGGGCGAGGTGCTCGCTGACGGTGGCTTCCAGGGTGGCCAGGCGGTCGCTGGCTGCGCCGGCCCGTTGGGCCTCGGCATCGCGCAGGGCCTGCAATTCGTCGCGAATACCCGCCACCAGTTGATCGAGCCCTTCGCGCTGCCCTTGCAGCAGGGTGGTGGTGCCTTGCTGGAAATGCTGCTGGTGCTGCTGCAGGGTCTCTCGCAGCTCGCCGATCAGGGCATTGCCGCTGGCTTGTTGCTGTTCGCCGTGCTGCTGCCATTGCTCCGCGGCCTGCTGCACGCTGTGCTGGAACTGGTCGGTGATGCGCGCCAGCTGCTGCTGCTGTTCACCGGCCAGTTGTTGTTGTTGCTCGCGGGTCTGTTCCAGCAGCTGGCGGGCAACCTGTTGTTGCTTGTCTTGCTGTTGTTGCCACTGATGCAGACTTTGCTCGCTAGCGCTCTGGAAGCGATCGGCCACGGCTTCCAGGGTGCTGGCGCTGCTGTTGGCCAGCTGTTGCTGACTATCGCGCAGGGCGCCGAGCAGGGCGTCACTGTTATCGCGGAAACGGTCGTGGTGCTCGGCCAGAGACGTGCTGATGTCTGTCACCAGTCGGGCGCTGGTTTGCTGGTGGGCATCGAGCCCTTGCTGCCAGTGCTGGGCGGCGGCTTCAGTGGTATCGCGGAACTGGCGGGTCAGTTCGCCAAGCTGGGTTTGGGTCAGTTCTGTCAGGCGCTGATGTGTCCCTTCCACTTGCTGGCTAAGACTGGCGAGGGATTGCTCCATGAGCGGCTGGAGATTTTCCACTGCCAGGCGGCTGCTGTCGGCCAGGGTGTTTTTGAGGGAGTCGCCCACGGACAGGGCCAGTTGTCGGTACTGCTCTTCCAGGTTGGCGTGGAACTGTTGCTGGTTACCGGTCAGGGAGTTACTCAGGTCAGTACCCAGTTGTTCCATGCGCCCGGCCAGCCCTTGCAGGGCGTTCACCAGCGCCGGGAAGGATTCGGCCTGCTGATGCAGCGCCTGATAGGCGGCTTCGCGCTGATGATCCAGCGAGAAGGCGTGCAGGGTGGTATCGGTAAGGCTGTCGAGCTTGCGCGAGACCAGCAGCCGGTCGCGACGGCACAGGGTGGCGGTCAGTCCAAGCATGGCGGAGGCCGCGACCCCGGCAATGGAGGTGCCAAAGGCCAGGCTCAGGCCGGAGATCGGGGCGGACAAGGCGCTGCGGATGGCGCTCAGCTCACTGCTGCCGTCCAGCGCTGTGGCGGCACCCTGCAGGGTAACGATCATGCCCACGAACGTGCCGAGCAGCCCCAGCATCACCAGCAACCCGGTGAGGTAGGGGGTCAGTACTGGCCCGGGCAGAGGCGCGGGGTGGCCATCAATGCGGCGTTGCACGGCATGACGCAGGGACGCCGGCAGGCTTTGCAGCCAGTGGCGCAGGCTGTCGCGACTGTCGGGCAGGTCTTCCAGGCGCTGGTCCAGCCGGGTGGTATTGCGGCGGAATCGCAACAACTCGGCAAAGCCCATGGCATAGACGGCGGCAATGATCAGGGTCACGGCCAGAGCGACCGGGTGACGCATAAAGGTGGCAGCAATCCACACGACAGCGATGGCGCCGATCACAAAGGGAACGGCAAACAAAAAGCGTTTCATGGGGTGGGGCTTTCCTCGTTCACACTGGCCGGGCAGGCGTCGCGGGCGGCGGCCAGCAGGCCGAGCACCGGTTCCTGTCGAGCGTCCAGCTCGGCCAGTAACAGCATTTTCAATTCCCGGCGGAACTGGGTCAGCCAGCCATGGGGGCCAAGCCAGTCCGCGGGGGTGTGGAAGGGGTCCCGTTGTTGCCAGAGCAGGCGGTAGCGCTGCTCCAGCACACCGGAAAGGGCCGCGAAGCCCTGGCGCGCCCAGGCGGTCAGGCTGCTTTCCATGACCGCATCGATTTCAGCCAGATGCGCCAGGGGCTCACTGTGTCCGGCTAGCAGGCGCCGGCAGCGTAGCCGCAGATTGGTGAGCCCGGCAATCAGTTGTCGCTGGTGCGCTTGATAAAACCGCTCGTAGGCGCCGAAGCTGGGGCGCTTTTCGGCGCCGGCATCCTCGCGCAGGGGCGGCAGGGCAACAATGGATGCTGCCTTTTCGCCCGCGAAGCTGCGGCCGATATAGTCGAGCAGTGCACGACGGGTTCGCAGCAGGTCGGCCTGCAGTTGTTCGGGCAGGTCATCGTTGGCGGTGAAAGGCCCGGATGGGGTATGCCGGGTGGCGCCGTCCAGCGAGATGGCATCGGACAGGTCGAACAGTCGCCCCAGCCGCTCGGCGAAGTCACCATGGCCAGCGCGCACGGCTTTGCTGTCCAGGTTTTGCAGAAGCTGGACCAGGCGGCTGGCGGGAGCGGATTGTGGGGCGGTGTGCGTCCGTTGCATGCAGTATCCGTTGATGAAACCGGGTGCCGGGGCGGGGCGCCGCGCCGGCGAGCCGCCCATTCTAATCGGGAAAGGGGTACGATGATAATGCGTCTGTCGGTTGGCTGGGCAGTGTGCTGACCATCCGGACGCGGGGACAGGTCAGGTCAAAGACAGGATCAGAGCGAACGAGGTGGCGGGTGCAAGGGATAAACCGAATGAAAGCGGGGCTGGTGTGGCTGCTGGTGAGCGTGCTGGCGGGCTGTTTCAGTCCGCCGGGTGGTGATCGGGACCGACACGGCTGTCTGGGCTCCGGGGGATACCAGTGGTGCCCACGGGTGGCGGAATGCGTGCGTTCCTGGGAGCTGGCCGAGGAGCGCGGTTTCGAGGCAACCCCCGAGGCGTTTCAGGCCTGGTGTACCGAAACGGACGCTCCCTAAATCTGCGATTCAATCGGCAGCAGGGAGAGGGCCCAGACCTTGAAGCGTTGCCAGGACGAGGTTTCCGGGTCGTGATCGAGCTCAATGGTCTGGTCGCCGTTGACGCCTTGCCAGAGCAGGTTGCCCTCGTTGTCCAGACTGAGCTGCCAGGCCGATTCGCCGTGGATCCAGTCTTCGAATACCTGGCTGAGCTGCTGGTTGATCGCGTGGCTGTGAATGAGCAGGCCGACCTCGGTGTTCTGGATCAGGGAGCGGCCGTCCAGGTTAATCGAGCCGATAAAGGTGCGGTCATCATCAAAGACGAATGTCTTGGCGTGCAGGCTGGCCCGTGAGCTGCCCTTGAACCAGTGAATGCGTTGTTGTTGCCCGGCCTCTGAGCGTAGCTCCCACAGTTTTACCTCTTGTTCCAGCAGGGGCTGGCGATAGCGGCTGTAGCCGCTGTGTACCACGGCCACATCGGTGGTGCTGAGGGAGTTGGTGAGAATGCGCACATCCATGCCTTTTTGCGCCAGGCTGGCCAGGTAGTCGACGCCTTGTTCGCCGGGGATGAAATACGCTGAGGTCAGCCAGGCGCGACCGTCGCTGGTGTTCAGCTGGTCGCGCAATACGTTGCCCAGGTAATCGGCTTGTGGTGTCTCATCGCGGGCGTAGGCTTTGGAAGGCGGGTCGGCGTGAAAGCTGGCGTCGCCCCAGGCAAGGGGGATTTCGCCGGAAAGGAGGGCTTGCCCCAGCGTGGAATCCGCCAGGGCGCGAGCAAATTCGCTGTCTCGCTGTTCATGAAGAAAGTCCGCCAGCGCACGTCGCAGGGCGGGCAGATCCATGTCGGCATCGTCCGCATCAAGCAGGGTGCTGGCCGGTACGGATACCGGGCTGTTCCAGTACTCGTCAAAACTGGCCGAGCCGTCGCTGACCACATCGCCGATGGCGATCACGTCGATATCCTGAAAGTCCACTTCATTGTTGGCGAAGTACTCATCGGCCACGTTACGGCCACCGGTGAGCAGAAGGGTGTGATCGGCCAGCATCAGCTTGTTGTGCATGCGATGGTTGGTGCGTGAGAAACCGAAGGCCAGCTGCAGGGAGCGCGACACGCCGGCACGGCCGGCCACCGGGTTAAAAATCCGGATGGAAATATTGTCATGCTGGGCCAGGGTAGAGACCAGCGGATTGCTGATGGGGGTGCCAATGTCGTCCACCAGCAAGCGTACCCGCACGCCACGGTCTGCGGCTTCCAGCAGTTTGCTGATGATCAGGCTGCCGCTGACGTCAGAGGAAAAAATATAGTACTGCAGATCCAGCGAGGAGCGGGCGGCTTCAATCATGGCGACCCGGGCGACAAAGGCGGACAACCCGTCACGCAGCAGGTACAGCCCGGTTTCGTTCTGATGGCCGGCCAGCAGCGCCTGCGTTGCATCGGCAAGCGGGCCAGTCTGCGGCGCTGGCAGGCTGTCGCTCTGCAGACGGCTGGCCATGTCGAATTGCCCATGGGAGTGACAACCCGTACACAGTAATACCAGGATCAAGGCAAGAGAGTGGCGAATTTGCAGAGGCATGATGTGTTTTTATCTGGCAAGTCTGCGATTATCAAAGCCCAGTGTGCGCTAAATTTCAATTCCGGTGGGGAAGGGAGTCCAGAATGTTCAAGCGTGTTGCGATGCTTGCCTGTGTCGTCGTTGCTTCAGGGGCAGCCCGGGCCGATTTTTTTCACGACTACATGATTGATCCGGAAGACGGCATGTTGGACGGCAGCCGCTTTTTGTCGGAGCTCCCCATGAGCTTCATGCCGATACCGGTGGTGATCACCGAACCGGCGGTGGGTAATGGGTTGGGGATTGTGGGGGTGTTCTTCCATGAAAGTGAAGAACAGAAAAAAATGCGGGTGGAAGGTGATGCCCCCGCTATCTTGCCCAACAACATCAGCATGCTGGGGCTGGCTGCCACAGAAAATGGCACCCGTGGTGCGGCTGCGGGGCACCTCGGGTTCTGGCGTAATGACACGATTCGTTATCGGGGCTTTGCTCTGGTGCCGGACCTGAATCTGGATTTTTATACCTTTGCCGGTCATTCCATTGATCGTCCGGTGGAATTGAATCTCAAGGGGCCGGCGGCGGTGCAGGAGCTGAAATTCCGGTTGGCTGGCAGCCCGTGGATGGTGGGGGTGCGGCAAACTTTCCGGCAGGTCGAGCTGGATCTGGCGGAAGATATCCAACTTCCCAATCCTCGCTTGAATGCGGCGGTAAACCAGTTTCTGGATAACCATCTGGGCAACAAGATTCGCACCTCTGGCCTGGGGGTGCTGGCGGAATATGATTCCAGGGATAACCCGATGGCGCCGCAAAACGGGCTGTATTATTCCGCCAATTACGTCTGGTATGGCGACAGCATTGGCAGTGATCTGAACTATGGCAGCTATACGCTGGAAGGCCTGAATTACTGGAACGCGAATTCGCACTTCAATTTTGCCCTGCGACTGCAGTATGACGGTGTTGATGCTGGCGACAGTGCCAATCTACCGCCGTATGTACTGCCCTATGTGGATTTGCGTGGCATCCCGGCGGTGCGCTATCAGGGCAAGGCTGTCGCAGTGGCGGAAGTGGAGGCCACCTGGAAGGCGAGCATGCGTTGGCGGTTCAATGCCTTTGCGGGCGGTGGCCGGGCGGCGGAAAGTGTCAGTGAATTGTCCGAGGCGGAAGTGGCCAATAACTACGGTGCGGGCTTCCGTTATCTGATGGCGCGCCGCTACGGCATGACCATGGGAATTGATGTGGCGCGTGGGCCTGAAGACACTGCCTGGTATATCCAGGCAGGCTCAAGCTGGTGAGGGTGGAGTTCTCTTGCGGGCGAAAGGATGTCGCCTGCTGAAGCTTGGGGAACCTCTGAATAACGCCTTGCATGCTCAGCGTGTCCTGAAGCGTGCAGCTGTTGTGTCTTGTCTCGACGGTAAGGGTGGTTCCCTTTCCTGGAGGCAAGGCGCAGCAGATGTGCGCTTCAGGCCGCGCCCTTCGGGTCTTCCAGGCTGGCCCGCACTCGTTGTTGCGCTTCCTTCGAAGGTGAAGAGCCGATGGATGGGCATACACCTTCAAAACCGTGCCCCTCTTTACCTTGGCCGAGGGGGCGAACCAGCCTGAAAGACTGAGCACGCAAGGCGTTATTCAGAGGTTCCCTAGTCTTCGCGGTTTTTATCCATATTGCGGTTGGCTTCTTCGGCGTCTTCCAGGGCCGCAAACTGTTCGGAGATCAGGCTGCCAATTTCCTGGTTTACCTTGCGAATCGTGTCGTAGACCATGCCGATGGTCTTGCGTTGTTTTTCCTTGAAGGAACCTGCCTGTTCTTCAAAGAGTCCGAGTTTTTCCAGTGCATCAAAAGGCAGGCCGGCGATGTGTTGGTGCACGTCTTCCACAGTGGTGGCGCCGTCTTCGATGGCTTCCTGAATCATGTCCTTGAGCAGTTCTGCCCGTTGCAGGGTTTTTTTCATGGTTATGCGTCACGGTGATGAGAGTGGGTTCAATGTAGCGAAAAGCGAACAGGGCGGCCATCTTGTGAACGACTTTTCTGACCGATTGTCTGACGTAATAAGCCGTTACATCCTTGCAGGTTGACCGCGTTTGTGAAATGGGGTCACTCTGAAACCGGGTTCATCATCGAATCCTGATCGAAACACGGAGTGCGATTATGGAAACTGTGAAGAGCATGATTGCCGATATCAAAGGCAAGTTGGATGAGCTGGAAGCGGAATTAGTGCAGATCGAAAAAATCGGGGTGGGCGCCAACGGCGATACCAACACCGAAGCGGAGCGTCACCGCCTTGCTTTGCAGGATGTGCTGATGGATTTGCAGCAACGGATTGATGAATATCACGAACTGGCCGGTATGGACGGCGATAGCAGCCAGGGAAACTGGCAGCAGATGGATCGGGATCTGATGGATCTCAACAATGATCTTTATGGGGCGAACTGACGGGCGGCTGTGAGCTGTGAGCTGTGAGCTGTGAG
>NZ_AQOQ01000026.1:0-45271 GCF_002888555.1 Alcanivorax sp. MD8A
ATTGCGAACCAGCCTGAAAGACTGAGCATACAAGGAGTTATTCAGAGGCTCCCCAGGTATAACCCTGCACCGAAGACTGTGTGGGTAAGCAGGCTTTGCAGGCGGGCGGCGCGGGGGTTGGGCGTGCGGCGTGCGGCGAGGCCGGCGCCCATGCCAGGCTGCATGAGCAGGAAGGGTGCGGCGACGGAAAGCAGACCAAACAACAGGGCGGGCCACAGGGTAGGGTGCGACAACCAGCCGGGGCCCGCCAGTAACAACAGGGCGCCGGCAAACCCCAGCCCCACCAGATAGTGGACGGCCCAGCCTGTGATGGCTTCATGGGGCATGGCGGTGGCTTGGGCAATCGCAGGGTGACGGAACTGACCGTTGCCCATATGCCGTACCCACCGGCCGACCAGGTCGTAATTGGGCGGTGCGATGCCAAGCAGCGGCTGGCGAAGCCAGCTCCAGGCATCCATTACCAGGGTGGCGCACAGGCCGACGATGGCAGTGTTCAGCAGAAAATCCAGCAAGTGGGTCATGGTGGCTCGTCCTCGGGTTGCGGTGGGTGTTAACGTACAACTTCAAGTCAGCTTGAGGTCAAGGGCATGGATATTTCCGAGGTGGTGCGCCAGTCCGGTGTGCCGGCATCGACCCTGCGTTACTACGAAGAAAAGGGCTTGATCGCATCGGTAGGGCGAAGCGGATTGAAACGGCTTTTTGCGCCACGGGTGGTGGATCAGCTGGCGCTGATTGCACTGGGGCGTGCGGCGGGGTTTTCGCTGGATGAGATTGGTGAGATGTTTGACGCTGACGGCGAGCCCACCATTGATCGACAGGCGCTTGCGGCCAAGGCCGATGAGCTGGAGCTGACCATCCGGCGTTTGTCTGCCATGCGGGATGGACTTCGACATGCGGCCAATTGCCCGGCGCCACGGCATCTGGAGTGCGACCGGTTTCGTCGTCTGATGACGGTGGCGTCTGCGCATGCCAAAACCGCTAAGGCGAAACGTGGGAAACCGTGAGCCCGTTATGTAGGCGGGTGATTACCGGTAACAAGACGAGTTACGGAGTGAGTGAATGGAAACCTTTGGCATTATCGGGATGGTGTTCGGTGTGCTGGGATTCGTGTTCGGGGTGAATGCCCTGGCGAAGGTCTCCCGGCTGGAAAAGCAGCTTCAACAACGCGGGGACGACAACGCCTAACCCAATGTCAGGAACGGCACCAAGGTCACCAGGATCAGCACACTGACGGCAATCACTACGCCCAGCACACGGACGGGGTGCTCGCGCAGTCGCTGGCCCAGCGTCGGCGCAGTGCCATTGCGTTGCGCCTCTTCGTAGCGCTGGCGTTCGCGCAGGGCGCGTTCCTGCTGATAGGTTTCCATCAATGCCTTGGCTCGCTGGCGCTCTTCGGGATCGGTGAGCCAGATACCCCCGGAGGAAATGCCCCACAGGCTGGGAGTGGTTTCATAGAACGCGATGCGATGCTCGTTGAGCAGGGCGCGCACTTCCTCGGCTTCGTCGTCCGGTACCTGTCGCAGGTTGAGTAGCAAGGTGGTCATGAAATCGCTCTGATTGGGGGGGCGTTAACCGGGCCTAGTGTAGCGAAGCGGGGCGGGCTGTGTCGCCCGGGGTGATGGGCGTTGCGGTTTGGCCTGTTGGGCACTTTCATGGTTACATCGATCAATGTCATGGTTGGGCCGATCGGTGACACGCCAGCAGGAATCCCCTGCGCCTCGCGCTGCCGCCCATTACCCACCACCAATCACTCAGGGGAAGCCAATGAAAGCCGTTGTTTGTCATCACGGTCAGTTGAATGTGCAGGAAGTGGCCGAGCCGGAGCCCGGCAAGGGGCAGATGCTGCTCAATGTGCTGCGCTGCGGTATTTGCGGGTCGGACCTGCATGCCCGTGATCACGCGGATGAACTGGCCGACGCCACCCAGCGGGTGGGTTATGACAAGATCATGCGCAGTCAGGACCAGGTGGTGCTGGGCCACGAATTTGTAGGGGAAATTGCCGACTACGGGCCGAAGACACACCGTCGCTGGAAGGCTGGCGAGCGGGTCGTTGCGATGCCGCTGATGCGTGCCGGTGGCGAGGCGCACCCTACCGGGTTGTCCACCTGTGCGCCGGGGGCCTATGCCGAACGGATGGTGGTGGAGCAGTCGCTGACTTTCCGCGTGCCCAACGGGATTTCCGATGACCATGCCGCCCTGACCGAGCCCATGGCCGTGTCGTTGCACGCAGTGAACCGCTCAGGTGTGGGCCGCCGCGATACCGCCATCGTGATCGGTTGCGGCCCCATTGGTCTGGGGGTGATTGCCATGCTCAAGGCCAAGGGGGTACGGCATATTGTGGCCAGCGATTATTCGCCGACCCGCCGTAAACTGGCCCGAGCCATGGGCGCCCATGTGGTGGTGGACCCCTCAGAGGGCAGCCCCTACGAAGGCTTGGCCAAACGTGGCTTTGTGGTCAATGCGCCGCAGCTGTTTGATATGGCCCTGGATGGCATGTCCATGTTGCGTCTGACGCCGTTCCCCTGGGAGCCGTTGTGGCGGGCAGCGGAGGTGGCGGGGGTGACAGAACCCAAACGGCCCGTGATTTTTGAATGTGTCGGGGTGCCCGGCGTGATCAACAGCATTATCGATGAAGCGCCGTTGCGTTCCTGTGTGGTGGTGGTCGGGGTCTGCATGAAGACCGACAACTTTGTGCCGGTGAATGCCATCAACAAGGAAATCGATCTGCGTTTCGTGCTCGGCTACATGCCGATCGAATTCCGCGATGCCTTGCACATGATTGCTGAGGGCAAGGTCAATGTGGAGCCGTTGATCACCGGCACGGTGGGGCTGTCCGGGGTGGATGACGCCTTTACGGCCCTGCGTGACCCGGAACAGCACGCCAAGATCCTGATTGACCCGCGCAAGGCGTGACGGACCCCGTCACGCCCGTTCCTGGTTTTTTCCTTCCGGCCCGTTGGCAGCCTTGCCTGCCCGGGCCTTGCTGGAGACATAGTTCTCCGGCGGTTCTTCATAGATGCTCTGGTAGCTTACGTTAACGATGGACTCGGAGGTTTTCGGCAGCAGGTAGTACATGGCTAGCGCGCCCTTGCCGAACACACCTAACTTGCGTTTGTTCTGGGTAACGATCACATCCAGCATCCATTTCACGGCCGTTTCCGGCGACATCACCGGCATGTATTGGTAGATCTTGGTTGGCGCAATCATGGGCGTGCGCACCAGCGGGTAGTTCAGTGAAGAAAACCGCACCCCGGTGTGGGCGAACTCGTTGGCGGCCACCCAGGTCCAGCCTTCCAGGGCCCACTTGGAACCCAGATAAGCAGAGAACCGGGCGGGGTTTGCCTGCACGCCGACAGTGGACACATTGATGATGTGGCCTTCGTTGCGAGCTTCCATGCCGGGCAACAGGTTCATGGCCATGCGGATTGACGCCAGGTAATTCAGTTGCAGTGTGCGTTCGTAATCGTGAAAGCGGTCGTAAGTGAATTTGATGGAGCGGCGGATGGAGCGTCCGGCGTTGTTGATGAGGATGTCCACGCGGCCGTGATCCTGCTGTGCCTGCTCGCAAATTCGGTCGCATTCTTCCAGATTGGTGAGGTCGGCAGGGTACACCCCGGCCTTGCCGCCACTGGCCTGGATACGCTCGGCAATGACATTCAACTTGTCCCGGTTCCGGGCCACCAGCAACACCGTGGCGCCTGCCTCGGCCAGTTTTTCGGCGACCCCTTCACCAATGCCGGAGCTGGCGCCGGTCAACATGACGACTTTGCCACTCACCCGTCTGCGTAGAGCGGTGCCGGGCTGAATCACGCTGCGGGTATTCCAGGACCAGTGGTCCCGCAAGCGCGAAAAATAGGGGCGGATGGTCGGGAGTCGGAACTTCAATTCGCTGGACATGATCGGGGTGCTCTGGCTTGTCGTTGCAGATAGGCTTACATCTTAACCTGAGCATATACTCGGAAAAACTCGGGTTTTCGCTGCAGCAAGAACGGGGGAAGAATGGCCGCTGATCATCGTCAACATACTGTTTTTAAAATGAAAAAAGAGCCCCGCCAGGCACGGTCGCGAGCCTCGGTAGAGGCCATGCTGCAAGCCTGTGCTCGGATTCTGGAGCGCCGTGGGTACGCGGGGTTAAGTACCAATGCGGTGGCAGAGGTGGCCGGGGTGAGCATCGGTTCGGTGTATGAGTACTTTCCTGGCAAGGAAGCCATTGTGGCGCGGCTGGCAGAATCGTTGCTGGCGGAAACCACCGACTTGTTGCAAGGCCGTTTGGCCATGACCGACCAGCGCAGCGAGTTGAACGTGGCCATGCGCCATTTTCTTGGTGCACTGCATGCGCTGATGCACCAGCATCGCAGACTGCTGCGGGTATTGGTGTTTCAGGTGCCGTACCTGCATCAATTGCCCGCCACTCGCAAGCTGCAGCAGGAACTGCAAACCGTATTGCAGGAGGGGTTAAAGCGAACCCACGAGCAGTATCGGGTTTCCGTGTCGCCCACCACTCTGTATTTGATGTCCACATCGGCAGCGGGAACCCTGATGCACATGGTGCTGATGGCGCCGCCGTCTATGGGGGCCGAGCCAGTACTTGATGCTTTGTCGCAAAGGTTGACGCAGTGGTTGGTCTCGATGCCGGCAAGCTGAGGTCGACATTCCCGTGTATTGCCAAGGGGGGGTTACAGATAGAAACGAAAATTAACCCAAGTGAGTTGACCCATATGGGTTAATGGAAATATGTTGCTGCCTGAGATGTCCCGCGGCGGCTGCCGGGGACGCAAAGAACAACAACTCAGGAAACGCGCATGGCAATGATCAAACGACGGGTATTGGCTGTGGGGCTGGTGGCTTGCGCCTCACTAACCGGTTGCGGAGGATCAGACTCCTCGGGTGAAGCTACAAGCTTAGCTCAGTCTGATCAGGTACAAAGCGAGGGTTCCGCAGCTGTTCCTTCGGTTCCAGTTCCGTTGACGGGGTTTTGTGCGGAAATGATGATGGACTTTTCCCCGTCACCGTCTGTTGTCGTCACTGAGACCCCGGGTGCACTGAAGCATCTGGTGAAACAGCAGACGAGCACCCCCTTGTCGCTTTTCAGCCAGGTCAATCTGGCTTCACGCTCCCCCGCGATACAGGCAAGCGAAGTGATTCCGCGTGGGCAGGGATTTGGCACGATTCACGGGAATGTGATCAATAATGATCAGGTGGACCTGATTATTCCGGGGAATCTGGAGCTTCAATGGACGGTAGAAAGCCAGCTCTATCAGCCCGAGGGAGTCACATCGGGTGATCAGGGATACTACGGCACCCATGTGTTCCCCGTAGGCGGCACGGACATTGATTTTTCCATGATTGCGCTGGACAAGGTATCAGGAGCGCGCCGTTGGGTCGTGAGGCCTGGCCAGATTGGTCAGGGTGGCACGCCAATGGTGCTCAATGACATGCAAAACGCAGGTAAGGTGATTTACTCCGGAGGGCTGCGCGGGGTGTTTGCCGTTACTGAAAAGGGTGAGGTGCGTTGGTGCACCAACACCGGGTTTGGCATTGATACACCAGCAACCTCGGACTTTGATACACATATCAAGAAACGGCTATGGGGGATCAACTATCACCAGCCAACCGATAGCGTGATCGCTGTATACGGTGATGGTACGGTCCTGGCTTTCGCTCGCGAGACTGGAGAATTACGCGCGCAATACCGTGTCGAGGGGGATCCCTCTGTTGATAACACGGGGCTTAATCTACCTGAACCGATCCTTGAGGGTGCAGAGAAGGCCATCCGGAAACAGTTTGTTCCGGAAGGCGCGAACTTGCCGGAAGATGCCCGCATCTTTGACACAATTATCGCGGTGGCGCTTGGCGGCGACATGGTGGTTAGCAACTACTATGCGACCGACCCGGATTCTGATCGTATCTGGGTTGCGGCTACTTTGCCGGACGCAGCGGATGGTATTGAAGACGGGGTCGCACGTTTTGGTGCTTTGCACGCACTGACCCTTACTCGTGAGGGCGATCAATTCAGTTTTGAAACAGAGTGTGCTGTCCCGTTTGAGGGAGGGTCGGCTTCGACTCCCGCTGTGCTGCCCGGAGGGGACCGCATTTACACTTCTGACAAAGACGGCAATGCACTGGCATTTGATCAGCGATGTGAGTTGGTGTGGTCAGTCAATGTGGGCGATCAGATTCTGGGTTCGCTGGCTGTTTCGCCATACGACAACTACGTTTATGCGTCTACGGGATCCGGGGTATTCCAGATAGTTGATCATGGCAACAGTGCTGAGTTGGGCTGGTCAGCCAATCTGGATGGTGTTTTCTACGGGGGCGCGGCACTGCTGCCCGTCGCGCAACTGGTTAGCTCCGCTCTTGCGGAAGCCGGATTGTCGGTTCCCGTTCAGCTTCAGGCATCGAATATTGAGATTTCCACTGTTGCTGAAAATGCATTGGTGTTGATTGCCGGGTTGGGTTTTCAAATGGACCCGCAGCGCAGTGAAGTCTTTGCGCCTTTGGTTATGTCAGTGACCATGATCGACCGCATGACCGGGGAGGTAATTAATTCCACCCCGGCACGAGAAGAATCCATTGCTGTTATCGGTATTGATAACGATGGCAGCGTCGTGATTGGTAACTCGCCACTGCGTCGTGGTGCAGTGGTTGGAGTAACAGAAATTCTTGGAAACGGCCTTCTTGGCGAGGCGCTGGCAGATCTGCTGCCCCCTTTGACTGGAGGTGTCACCAAGTATGCTCCGTCATCGCGTTTCGATCTCGCAGCCCGTGATGCGGTGTGCTACGCGGCCCGGAAAGTGCTGGCATGGGAGGTTGGCCGTGACAGCGCTGGATACACATGGCTCGACTCTCCTGAGGCATCGTCTTATCAAGCACTGACCGGGCAGGCGGTGGAGATGTTAGGTCTTGCCAGGGCAGTAGGTGAAATCAGCAGCGACACTTATGCGGGGGTCAGTTATTTAATCAGTGATGCACGAGAGTCGGCGTTAACAGGGGATTTTCGTGCTGCCCACTCAGTTTTAAGAGAGGCGTGTCAACAGCTTGACTGATTCTGGATTCTTTTTGCCCTGCGTAAGCAGGGCTTTTTTTGCCTGTGAGTGCATGGTTGCCTGATCTATACTGACCGGGTGTTTGCAGTCTGGCTGAATCAATAATGAAGCGTTCCTCCCAGGAGAGACCGGGTGATGAAGTAGCAACCCGTCTGGTAAAAACTGCCATCGCGTTGTTTGGTGAAAAAGGGACCAGTGTGTCCCTGAGAGAAGTTCAGCGAAAAGCTGGCGTGCTCAATGAGGCGGCGATTCGCTATTATTTTGGCAAGCGGGAGGCGTTTGTTGAGGCATGTATAGAAGATGTCGCTGCCCGGTTTTTGGTTGTCACTGAGCAGCAATGGCAAACCTTTTCCGAGAAACAGTCCCGCCGAGCCGTGACGGTGCGGGATGTGTCCATGGTATTGGTGAAATCCCTTTACCTGTTCTTGCTGCAGGATCGCGCCAGTGTCTGGTTTATGGCCCGGATGATTCGCGAGGAGGGCGACTTTGGGCAAGATCTTCTGATCCGTTACTTCGGCGAGTTTATCTGGCGATTGGAAGCGGAAATTCGAGAAGTGGTTCCGGATAAGCCCAGGAAACTGGTTCGAATGCACTTGTTTCTTGCCATTAATAGCTCTCTTAACGGCATGGTCGATCAAGGGTTGCTTTGGCGCTTGCCTGATCTGGATGGCAATGAGGGCGGTTTCAGGTTGGACTTCGATGAATTCGCCAAGGGATTTATTGCATACGTTTCTGCAGGGATAGAAGCCAAGTAAGGGCTAATAAGAGTGATTCGGTCTTGATGCGCAGAAAAATGATAACTTTCCCGAAATTCATATAAAACGATTCTGGAGGCCGGTGGAACAGGCCGGTAGTGTGGCGGTGTTCAGGTTCAGGGAGGCAGACTCCGGGGGGAAGGTGCCTCCCTGCCTGGGCAGCTTCTGTGTCTTTCCTGTCTTGTTTCCTCACAGCCTCGTCCCCAAATAGCAATACACTACGCTGCACTGTTCAGGTGCTGCGGTTGTTGCTGTCGAGGTTGGCGATGACGAATACGTTGTTAATCAAACCTGCGGCCACGCGCCTGCAATTCTCTTCGAACCGCGGCGGGGCTCGTCACCGGGTCCGGTATGTGGAAAGTTCGGCGCCGCCGCCGGGACAATGTGGACTGTGTGTCGGGTCGCTTGCAGATCAGCCGGGCCGGCCAGGTGTGTCGTTCCGTGGGGTACGATTTTGTGGTCCGCTCATGGTGGGTAGTTTTTTGCCTTTGCCGGGCCTAACGGTGAAGCGCGTGCGCGATGAACGGGAGTGAGTATGAAAGAGCTGGAACAGGCCGAGGACGATTTCGCCCACAAGGCACTGGTGGAGGCGATTGAAAATCAGATTGCAGAGGGGCACCCCCGTGAGGCGGGCCTGGTGATGATGGCGTTGACCTCCAAAGGGATGGACCACGAGGAGGCACTAACGGCCATGGCTGATGTGCTGGCATCACATATCGCCCGGAGTGATGAAACTGGCACCGGCTTTGACGTGAATGCCTACGCCGCGGATTTGCTTGCCTTGTCGTAGTCCGAAAACCCGGCTTGTTGGCTACCAGGGAATATCGCTGCCGTCCCAGGCGACGAAACGGCCATGATCGTTTTCTCCTGCACCATCGATGATGGCAGCGAGTTGGTGTGCTGATCGTTCGGCCGAGAACAGCTTTCCTTCGGGGACATTGCGTTGATAGGGCTGCGACAGAGGAGTGTCGGTGGTGCCGGGATGCAGTGCCAGCACGGTCAGATTTGGCAGTCGGCGCCGGGTCTCGATTGCCAGGGTACGTAACAGCTGATTCTGTGCGGCCTTACTGGCGCGGTAGCTGTACCAGCCGCCAAGATGGTTATCCTGAATGCTCCCGACCCTGGCCGAGAGACTGGCAAACACGGTGCGTCGCTTGCTGTCGAGCAAGGGGAGCAGGGTGCGCGCCAGCAGAATGGGACCAAAGGCGTTGACCGCGAAACTGCGTTGCAGTGCCTTGAGCGAAATATCTTCCAGCCTTTTTTCCGGGGTCAACGACTGCGCTGGATCATGGAGCATACCCGCGCACTGGATGATGTGATCAGGAATCTGATTGTTGGTTCGCAAGCAGGTTGCCAGATCCTCAAGCTGTTGTTCGTCGGTGATATCCGCATCATGAATGTGCAGGACAGGCCCACCTGTGAGATGTTCGGACTGAAGTTGCAATAGCACCTGACAATGGCTGGCACGACGCGCCACAGCGATCACCGGACTGCCCTGTGACAGCCAATACCTCACAAGAGCAAGGCCGATGCCAGAGCTTGCTCCGGTAATCAGTCGGCTGATGGGGGAAGGCGTAATGGCAGACATTCCGACAGTATGCGGCTGGCGCGACAATGCCCCGTGAAGGGGGTCAGGACATCACGAAGTGCTCGATACCGCGGTTGAGAAACTGTACCAGCATGCGATAACTGTCCAGGTCAAAACAGGGAGAATAGGGCAGGCTCAGGTCGTTGGGAGAAGGGGGCTGCTGCAGGGTGGTGAGATGGCACCACTGACGAATCAGATGATAGTCCTCTGCGTCGTCACTGCGCTCGCGGATCACCAGTGTGCCACGGTAAGGCCAGGCTTGAATCTGGTGGGCCAGCAAGGTGCCCAGCAGGCGCTGGTTATGCTGGTCCGCGGTTTCCTCGCCACAGCACGCGCCACGACAACGGCCCAATTGCCACGAAAAACACGCGCCCTGATGCCGCTCCAGGCCACAGATGGCAGGGCATAACTGGGCATCCTTCACCCATTTTTCCAATGCCTGATGTGCCTGGCGGGGGCTGCGATACAAACCAAAGCAGTCCTGTTGCCATAAGGGGTTGTTATCGGCGGGGCGAAACAGGCCGGGTACCAGAAACCCGTTTGGTGCGGGGTTCAGAACCCAGGTGTGCAATTGCCGGTAGCGTCGTTGGCGCCGATTGAAGATAGGCTGACGCTCCTTGATTTCACGGTTTTCCAGTAACAGGGCGCCCAGTTCGCCTGCGGTTACGGTGAAGTCCACCTGGTCTGTGAGGCCACACATTCTTCTGGCTCGCGGGCTGGGGTTGCTGGCCTGAAAGTGACTCCGCACCCGTTGACGAATATTGATACTCTTGCCGACGTAGAGAAGCTCGCCCTGGTTACCGAAAAACCGGTATACCCCCGGGGAGTCCGGTAGGTCCGTGAATGCTGGGAGAGAGTGCGGGGCGTGGCTGTCATGCATGACATCATTATGAAAAGTACTGGTTGAGGAAAGGGTGAAGGGGTGGCGCGGATGAATGCTCGGCAAGAGGAATGCTCTGGGGTTCTGGATCGGGGAGAGCCTGAGGATCGACTGAGCATGCGTGATGGCGAGCGATTCGCGATTCCCGGAGTGCGGGGCCGCATGGAAAAGCTGGCATTCGGCACTGGCCTGTTTCTGCATCTTGCTGAGCTGGAGGTTGAGCAGGACGCGTTTTTTGCGGTGGAAAACTATATGGCGCCGGGCTGGATCGGGGGCAGCTGGAATATTCTTGGCGAGTTGCAGGTGCAGCCCCCGGGAATGGCCCCGTTATCGTGCGGCGAATCGGATGCCTTGATCATGCGGGTGGATACCACCGGGACGCGGTATCTGTTACCCGCAGGGCAGTTGATTCGTCACATTGGTGTGACGTGCACGCTGGAGTCGTTGCATCAGCGTTTCAATGGAAACCTGCCGGCGGCGTTGGCGCCGTTTGTGCGCAATGATGACGACGTGGTGGATATGCGCGTCACAGAAGTGACCCCGCGAATGCGGAGCGTGGGGGCGGCCATGTTTGCCCGGCAATTGCACGGGGCGGGCCGTCGCTTCCAGTTGGAAGGGCTGGCGATCCTCTTCCTTTACGAAATTATCGACAGTTTTTGTGAGGGACTGGATGATGACAGCGAGGACTTGCCGGATTGGGAGCAGGTAGCGCTGGAGCGCATCATGGTGCGCATCCAGCAGGATCCGGGAGCCCCTTTGGTTGCCCGTCAATTGGCTGACGAAATGGGCATGGCGGAAACGCGATTGAATAGTCTTTTCAAGGCACGCACTGGCAAACGCTGTGCGGAGTTTATTCGTGCCGAGAGGATGGCTTTGGCGAGACGCTTGATCGAAGAAGGGGAGCTTGCCCTGAAACAGGTCGCGCTGCGGGCGGGCTTCAACCACGTCAGTAATTTCTCCCGAGCCTACAAGAGCTGGTATGGCGAAAATCCCGGGCGTGCGCAACGCCGGAGCTAGTTACTCCCCGAACTCTGAAAGTGCCACGCCCACCGTCACGGCGCCGATGGCGTTGCCGGCATCATTGCTGATGGTATAGCTGACCTGGATTTGCCATACCCCGGTTGAGTCATCATGCCGCACAGGGCTGGCGTAATAAGCTCCCGGGCCGGCCAGAAAGGTTTTCACCCACTTGGGCTCGTCCCCCTGCCACAGGTCTGTGGTGATGGCGCTCTGCCCGGCGTTGAGCCCTTGGTTATCCATCACGATGATTTCGGTGATCACTCCTTTCTCTCGAAGGTGCAAGGTACGCAGGAAATCGGAGAGGGGGGTTCCCATCATCAGGGTTATCAAGTCGGCGTTGGATTTGCCGTATTGTGCCCGCCATCGTTCGTCTAATGCCTGTATCTCGGCAGGGTCGAGTTGATGATTGAGGCGATTCTGTTCTTCCACCGCTGCAATCACGGTGGGGGCGGCGGCAATTTCCTTCGCTTTGGCCAGGCCGAAACGAAGGCTGTCCGGCCATGCATCCTGTGCCAGGCAGGCGCTTGCCAGCAGGAGCAGTATGAGGGTAGCCGTGGCTTGAAATCGCGTGATCACATGCCGGTGTTCGGTTGTCACTTTCCTGTACCTGTGTGCCTGGAGATGTGGGGCAGGTGATTATACCCCGGTGCCGGTTTCGGTTATTACAACATGGTCAGGGTCGGGGAAGTCTGTGCAGATTTGTTAACGTCAGGCGGATAGTGGCGTTATCGGGACGAGCCGTGATGGTGGCGGTGATGCGCGGGTGTTGCTCTCTGATCTGTCGCCGGCGGCCCTGGAATAGGCCGCCGGTCGTCAGGGTGTCGCTGACTCAGGCCCAGTCACCCAGCCATTTCTTCTTGGCTTTTTCTACCAGGTCTCTGGCGTCGTGGTCCCAAGGGTGGAAGTTGGGGCTGTAGAATTTGAAGTAAGACGGTAGCAACTTCCTGAATACGCCAGGCTTGCCCCACATATAGTTCAGGGTGCTGGTCCATGCCTTCACATTGGTCAGTTGCCCTTCTTCGCGCATCAGCTGGGTCAGATGCATGGTGGTAAAGAACGGAAAGAGAACACTCACCAGCATCATTTCCGTGACCCGGGTGAATTCGCTGCCGCCGATGGCTTTGTAGACATCGAACGCTACCGCCTTGTGTTCGGATTCTTCCACTGCATGCCAGGCCCATACCGGTGCCATGCGCGGGTCCATTTCCTCCAGGGCGTCGTACTTGAGCAGGAACTCTTCGGCCATCAGGGCGGTGAAGTGTTCCACTGCGACGGTGTGGGCCAGCTGGCGTTCCGGGCTCAGTTTTTTGCGCATCAGGTTCATGAAATCGAGAATTTCCTTCTCTAACCGAGCCAGATTCACGCCCTTGTCCTGGAGGAAACCGTTCAGCATTTCATGCTCGCGGGAGTGGTGAGCTTCCTGGCCGATGAAACCCTTGATGGCTTTTTTCAGTTCCGGGTCGGTGATCTCTTTTTCGAAGTAACGCACGGAATCGATAAAGAACCGCTCGCCCGGCGGAAAACCGGCAGACATGGCGGCCAGCAGCAGGGTTTTAACCGGGTTGTTGTCCCACCAGTAGCGGGGCATGTCATCGCTGTTGCTGAACTCAAATTCCGGGCGACGCACCTGCGGGATCATGCCCTTGGGTGTCTTGCTGGCCACGGCACGGATAGCCCCGGCGATCCCCTTGCGTTTGCGGTTCGGTCCAATGGGAACAATGGCATTCATGGCTGTGCTCCTTTCTGCCCGTCAGGGCGTTTTGTCTCAATATGGCCTCTACGGTACTGGTTCCGCCGGGGGCAGCGTGAGATTCTGCATGGACATAATAATTATCATTGGTGGCCAACGTGGCGAGCGACTCCAAGACCGACTCCCTGATTGCCGAGACCCGTGAGCGTCTCGATGCGATGCCTGGCTGGATCAGCCAGCAGACCCAGTCGTCCACGTATCCGCGGGCTTTTCTGGCGGCGGCAGAGGCCCGTGGGGCCGACCGTGCCCAGATGCTGGCGGACGCGGGGCTGGACGCGCAGCGGGTAGAGGACCCGGAGGGGCGTTTGTCGCTGCGTGAAGTCTGGATGCTGGCGGCGGTGACGCGGGTGCGTAGCGGGGATCCCACGTTGGGGTTTGCCTGTGGTGACAGCATGCCCCTGACCGCCCATGGCAATCTGGGTTACGCCTTGTTGTGTGCCGGGACGCCGCGGGAAGCCGTGGGGTTGCTGCAGCGTTTCTGGCACTTGCGTGGGCGGGGCGTGCAGCTGCTGGTCAATGAATCTGACAATGACATGTTCATGGAGCTGGTGCCGGAGTGTGCGTTGCCGCCACGGCTGGTGGACCTGATGTTCAGTTCCATTGCCACCAGCATGTTCCGCGGTATGGAATTTCTGATTCGGGATCTGCCGGGGACAGCGGAAATCTGGTTGCAAGGCCCCGCGCCAGATGGGGTGGAGACCTGGCAGGCGCGCTTGCCGACCTTGCGTTTCAGTATGCCCCGGGCGGGTATTCACCTTGTGGGCGACCTGAGTGTGATGGACCAGCCACTGGCCACCGCCAACCCGGAAGGCTTGCGCGCTGCGGTGGCCCAGTGTGAACGGGAGAGTGCTCTCAGCGATCCGGGCGGGGATGTGTTGCGGCGGGTGCGGGCCATGCTGCTGGCCGGGCCCGACGGGTACCCCAGCCCGGTGATGCTGGCCGAGCGGTTGCACATGACCCCGCGCACCTTTCGTCGCCGGCTGCAGGAGCAGGGGTTCAGTTACCAGCAGTTGCTGGAAGAGGCGCGGCGCCGTGACAGTTGCCAGTTGTTGCGGGATCCGGAGCGCGAAATCCGCCGCATCAGTGACCAGCTGGGTTACCTGAACCCGGCCAATTTTACCCGTGCGTTCAAAAGCTGGACGGGCATGACGCCACGGGAGTGGCGTCAGCAGTCCAGTCACTGATCATGCGGTGTTATCCAGCCTGGCAAGAAACGCCAGTTGCTGGCGGATCACATCGCTAAAGGCCGGTTCGAAGTAGGGCTCGAAATGGTTGGCCTGAACGCTGGCGAGGGTCAGGTGAGGGTTGTTCGCCTTGCGGATGGCGTTTTCGACAAACGGTGCCACCGAGTCACCGCTGGCCCCCAGTAGCAGGGTGGGGATGCGGATGTTCTTGAGGTACTTGATGGGACGATAGGGCCCCATGGTCAGTAGCGACCGCGCCGCCACCCGGTTGTCGTAGGGCCGGCCGATGCTGGTTTCTGCCAGTTGCAGGGCTTTGCCGGCGTCGTCCCGGTCCATGGAGGAGAAGGCGCCGGGCTCGCTGACCACCGGCACGTAAATCGGGTGCCCGGGTTTGAGCAAGTCGGCCAGGGCATACAGGCCGAACCGCAATAACCGGCCAACGGGTACGGCGCGCACGGCGGCCATGCCATCCAGCATGGGCACCTGGGCAATGGCGCCCGCCAGTTCCGGATGCCCGGCGGCCAGCTCGACGGCGTGGCCGCCGCCAAAGGACGACCCCCACAACACGATACGGCGGGGGTCGATGCCTGGCTGGCTTTTCAGAAAGGCCAGGGCCGCATCGCCATCGGCAACCCGCTCTCTTGCTGAAATCACCTGTCGTGGCAGCCCGGCGCTGTCTCCCCAACTGCGATAGTCAAAGGTCATGACTGCATACCCTGCGCGGGTGAACTCCTCGTAGTACGGCACCGTCAGGGCGTCCTGGATGCCGCCCCAGCCGTGCAGCATGAGGATGGCCGGGAGGGTCTTGCTTGCAGGGTTTGCCGGCCGGTGCAGGGTGGCAGCGCACCAGGTTCCCGCTGAGTAAAAGCCGGTTCGCTGGCTGTCGCAGGTCAGGGTGTTGGGGTTGTGTCGCAGGGCATCCATGGTGGGGCTCCGTTATCTTGTATGGCATTCAAGAGCGCAGGCTAGCATTCTTGAATACCATACAAGATGACCGGGCAGACTGTAGGAGCATGCGCCGTGGCCAAGAACAAGCGCGAGATCGATTTGAAAGTGAAACAGGAAGAGCTGGAGAGCACCGCTGCCCGGCTATTCCTGACGCTGGGGTATGACGGCACCTCCATGAGTCGCATTGCCCGTGAGCTGGGGGTCGCGCCGAATACCCTGTACTGGTACTACCCCAGCAAGGATGAGCTGCTGGTCGCTGTGCTGAACCGGCAGATGTCAGCAACCCTGGCGCGCTTGCCGGGCATTGCAGGCCTGCCACTGAAGGACAAGATGGCCTGGGCCCTGCAGGCCTTCGAGCAGAGTCGCGAGTTGGTGACCACGGTGCATGCGCGACTGGAGCAGTCTGCCGTGATTCGGGAATGGCACGATCAGTTCCATCACTTTGTGGAGGCGGCAGTGATTCATACCCTGGAGGCGGAAGGAGTGGCCCCGGCGCGTGCGGCCATGGTGGCGACGGTGGGTACCTTTCTGGTGGAGGGCCTGCTGGCCCACCCTCACAGTGAGGCGCAGCGGGAGGCGATTCTGCAATGGTTCGCGGTGAGTGCCCTGCCTGACTGACCGCTACGGCTGATAGAAATACCGGCTCATCAGGGTGGCGACTTCGTCCACCATTTCCTCATCGGTGTAATACGGCACCGGTTCCAGCAAGTGTTGGGAGAGGATGGCGGTGCAGGCATGAAAGGCGGTGTAGATGGCGCGGTCCAGGTTGTCCACCTGCAGCCGCTGGCGCTGCTTGATCAGGAAGCGGTGCATGGCTTCCATTAATCGTCGTTCGAATTCCTTGCCTTCCGGCAAGGCGGTCAGCGTGTGCTGGCTGCGCAGTAGTTCGGTTAACACGCCTCCGCTTTGCCGGAATGACTGGATCCCCAGGGTCGCCCACAGCCGCGTGGACTCTTCGATGGAGATGTCCCCCAGTCCGTCCAGAAGGTCATTCAATACCCGTGTCAGGTCGTTCAGGTAGCTCTGCATCAACGCGCTGAGCAGTGCCTGCTTGTGGGGGAAATACTGATACAGGGTGGCGATATTCACGTTGGCCTGGTCGGCCACCTTGTTGGTGGTCAGGGCCTCCAGCCCCTGCTCCTTCACCAGTTCGCCGGTGGCCGCGATGATGCGTTCCACGGTGCGAATGGCCCGCGGCTGGGTGGGCTGTTTTTTCAGGGCGGAGAGGTGGGGGAAAGGCTGTGTCATAAAACCAAGTTTTAACCAAGTGTTTGCTTGGATTATCGTCAGGGTGGCGAAAATGGCAAGTACGAGGACATCATGAGCGAATCAGTCATCATCCAGCCCACCTGGCAACACAAGTACCGCGATGAGGTGATGGATCGCATGCGTTACACCTGTGACCCTCTGGCGGATGCGGTAGCAGAGCGGATTGAGCGGGCCCGACCGTCACAGATGCTGGACGAGGTGTATGCCCGGGCAAAATCCGAGGGCGGCCCCTTTGCTGATTACGTCGATCAGTGCCACAGCACTCCGTCCTGGGTGGACTGGCAGAAAGTAGAGCACGCGGCCCGGGTAAATCTGGGGTTTGCCAACGTCCGCGCGATTGCCTTGCTGGTGAGCAGCCTGGTGGAAGGCTACTCCCTGAGCAAAGCCACCCATGTGCTGATTGCCACGGGGCGCCTGCACCAGGACGTGATGCGGCGGGTGTATGAAACCTCCCAAATGACCCACAACATGAATGTACCCGGCGGGTTGCGGCCGGGGGCCGAAGGCCACCGCACAGTGATGGAAGTGCGCCTGCTGCACGCCATGGTGCGTAAGTACCTGCGTGGGCGAGGCTGGGAAACCGATCAATACGACGAGCCCATCAACCAGGAAGACATGGCTTTCACCATCATCGAGTTTGATTACCTGGCCCTGCGCGGCATGGAGCGCATGGGGGCGTCACTGAGCGACGATGACAAGGTGGCCTGCCATCACATGTGGCGTTACATGGCCCATCTCAACGGTGTCTGCGATGACATGCTGACCGACTCGCTCGACGAGGAAATCTATCAATATCAGCGTATCCGCGAACGCCAGTACAACCCCAATGAAGAAGGGCGGCTGTTGGCCCAGGCGGTGATCACGGCGCTGGCAGGGCAGCCGCCGTTCCGGCTGCAGGAATCCCTGCTGTATGAATTGAGCCGTATCTGTCTTGGCGACGAACTGGCGGATGTCTACGAACTGCCGCGCAGCGCATTCTGGTTGCGGGCGGTGCTGGCCTACAAGGCGGCCAACAAGGTGGCGACTCTGGCTCACTACCGGGTGCCGGGGGTGGATCGCATCAGTGAACGGCTGAATGTGCGGATGTTGCGAGCCGCCCTGCACAAGAATTTGCCAGAAGACCCGCAAAAGCGCGCCTTTCGCCATATTTCCTGACCGGGTCGGCGAAACGCCGTCTTTTTTGCCAAAATCTGCGCCTTTTGGTCACGAACAGGCGCGAATCCTTTATTTACCCTTCGGGACAGCAAGGTATACACGGTGTAGCGTTGAAGAAAAACCAATACGCCGCACCGATAGCGGCAACGCGGGAGCGCAACATGACACAGGAACAGACCGTCCTTGGTCCGGATTCATTGATGTGGAAGTACTTCGGTGACAGCCGGGTGTTGATGTTGCTGCCCAGCACGACCACCTTGCAGGTCGCGCATCCGGGTATTGGTGCCGGCGTCGAGCAGCACTCGGCCTACAAGGAAGACCCCTGGGGCCGTGCCGAACGTTCGCTGGCGTTGCTGTGGCCGGTGCTCTACAACACTGCTGAAGGGGTGCGGGATTTCGGTACCCGGTTGCGGGAAATGCATCGCAGCATCAAGGGCACCGATTTCAACGGCAAACCCTACCATGCGCTGAACCCGGAGCTGTACACCTGGGTCCACATCACGACCTACTACGGCATGCTCTACCTGGCCCGTTTCAACGGCGACAAGCTCAGTGAGGCAGACAAGGAACAGCTGTTCCAGGAATGGCTGCAGTTTGGTCGCCAAATGGGGATCCGTGACAAGGACATGCCTGCCACCCGGGCCGCCTACTGGGCGTATCTGGATGACACTATCCGTCACCGGTTACAGGAAAACCCCGCCACCGAGTACGTGGGACATCGCGGTTACTACACCAACCAGCCCAAGCCGCCGGGGATGAAAGTCTCTGACGGGCGCTGGAAGATGTACCAGTATGTCGTGGGCTCGATGACCTGGCATCTCAAGAAAGGCTTTTTCCCCAAGGCCTATCGCGAGCGATTCGGGATTCGCTGGAACTGGTGGGACAAGACCCTGTTCCAGCTGATCAGCCTGACCTTCCGTGCCGTGTGGCCACTGTTGCCCGAAAAATCCCGTTGGGTGCCCCAGGCCTGGAGTGCCATTCAGGACGCCCGTCAGTTTCCGCAAAACTATGGTGGTGAGGCCTCGCTGAAGGTGGCGCGCGCCAGCTGATCCGGGTGTGCGGTGTTTCGGGTTTCCCATTCAGGAGTCTGTTAGGATTCTTAGTCTCTTGGACAGAACACCAACAACACACCACCCGGGGGAATGTATGACACGCGGCCTGCTGTTTTTCTGTCTGGCATTTTTCAGCCTGTCGGCCCATGCCGACTGGACCATGGCGACCTATCATGGCCACCCCTACGCCGGAGCCCATGGTGGGCAGGATGGTGCAGCCAAATTCGCGGTGGGCATGTTGTGCAAACAGGACACCGGGCAGCCGGTGTATGTGTTGGCCCACCGTCGTTTTGTGACCGCCAGCGGTCCTGCCACCACGCTGCCGGCACAGTTCGAGCAGGGCGAGTTGCTACGTGAGTTCCGGGTGGACGGGGTGCACTTTGGTGATCTTGGCGCACGCCATGGCAGCTACGATGCCGACAACAACCTGCTGATCTTTGCCAGTGCGATGCCGCTTTCGTCTCCGGTGGTTCGCGCGCTCAAGCAGGGCAGGGAGCTGGATGTGGTTTACCTGAACAAGGCGGGCGAGGTGTTGTACGTGTCGGACTTTTCCCTGCAAGGTTCGGCGGCCACGCTTAACCGGCTGCGTTGCCCTTAAACGGAGCCGTTTCCCGGCGGAAAACGACGTATCAGGCGCGCTTTCCGACCTGCGACGGAAGTCCACTGGGGTGGTGAAAAACGCTGTCGTATAGTGAGGCTCCCAGTCATTCCCGGAGCTATCATGTCCTTCCAGGTTTACCAGCCGTTAGCCCACGGTATTACCCGCATTGATACGGCCATGGTCCGTGATGAACTGGCCGCCTGCTACCTGATGGAAGATGACGGCGAGTGCGCCATCATCGAAACCGGTACCCATCACACCGTCCCCATCATCCTTGATCTGCTGGAACAGAAAGGGATCGCTCGCCGCCAGGTGAAATATGTGATCCCCACCCATGTGCATCTGGATCATGCCGGCGGGGTGGGTGGCCTGATGCAGGCGTTGCCCGCGGCCACTCTGCTGATTCACCCCCGCGGGGCGCGCCATATGATCGACCCATCCAGACTCAAGGCGGGCGCCACGGTGGTGTATGGTGAAGCGGCGTTTGCCGAGATGTATGGCGACATTATTCCGGTGCCGGAATCGCGAGTGAGGGTGATGCACGATGGCGATCAGGTGACGCTTGTCCAGCGCCGCCTGACGTTTCACGATACCCCCGGCCATGCCCGTCATCACTTCTGTGTCCAGGACAGTGCGTCCAATGGCATTTTCACCGGCGATACCTTTGGTCTGGCCTACCCTTCCCTGGTGACAGAACGCGGCCCCTTCATCTTGCCCACCACTACGCCGGTGCAATTTGACCCGCCCGCGTTGAAAGCGTCGATTCGCAAATTGCTGGCGCTGGAACCGGAGCGCATGTTTCTTACCCATTACGGACTGCTGGAAGCGCCTGCGCGACCGGGGGAGCGCTTGCTGGCCATGGTGGATGACTATGTGTTGCTGGCGGAGCAGGCGGAAGAAGGTGGTGACGATGATCTGATGGGTCGACTGGAACCTGCCCTGCGAGACTATCTGTTCGCTCAAGCCCGTGAGCACGGGGTGAACCTGTCCGATGCGGCCCTGGATGACGCACTGGGGTTTGATATTCACCTGAACAGTCAGGGGTTGGTGGTCTGGCTGCAACAGCGAACGGTGTGAGAACCGGCGTGTCCAACGGTGTTTACGGGAGAATGCCAGTGAGAATACATGTTTCTGTGATGGTGTCCGGCGGGCTGTTGGCATGTGCCGTTGCGCAGGCCGAACCATTACCTCAACTGCAGGCGTATACGGTGCCCGAGCCCTGGCTGGCTCCCATGTCGCCTCTGCCGCTTGCCGATAACGTGTGGCACATCGGGACCGAAGAACTCACGGCGCTGTTGGTGAAAACCGCTGACGGCGCGATTCTGATCGATGGCGGTATGCCGCAAGGCGCAGATATGTTGCTGGACAACATGCGTACGCTGGGTGTTGCACCAGAGGACCTAAAGTGGATTCTGGTGAGCCATGGCCATGGTGACCATGCGGGGTCGCTGGCGGCGATTCAGCGTGCCACCGGCGCCCGACTCGCGGCCAATGCGGAAACCGCCATGTTGATGGCGGCAGGCGGTGCCCACGATATCCATTTTGACGATGAGATTCTTTACCCGCCCGTGTCGGTGGACCGGCAGTTGCAGGATGGCGAACAGGTCACCCTGGGCGAGGTGACGCTGACCGGCCATTTTATTCCCGGTCACACTCCCGGCAGCATGGCCTGGACCTGGCGGGCGCGCCGGCAGGGAAAGACAGTCGATATGGCGTATGTGGACAGCCTTACCGCGCCCGGATACCAGCTGCTGGACAACCCGCGTTACCCGCGGATCGTGGACGATTTCAACGCCACTTTTGCCACCGTGAGAGCGCTCCCCTGTGATGTGCTGTTAACCCCGCATCCCGGCGCCAGCGGCTGGCACTATGGCGACCCGGCGAGGTCCTCGCCGCTGGATTGCCAACGTTACGCCGACATTGCAGAACAGGCCCTGCGCCAACAAATCGCGGACCAGCGCCCTGATTGATCCACTGAGCTGAAGGAACAGATCGGATTATTTCCCTTGTTCCACTACGGGCGCCTGCCCATAGTGAAGCCATTAATGTTTATGCGGAGCCAACATGTCTGACGATACCTATACCCCGCCACGGGTCTGGAAATGGGACAAGGAAAACGGTGGCGCCTTCGCCAGTATCAATCGCCCCATTGCCGGTTCCACCCACGACAAGGACCTGCCGGTGGGCAAGCATCCCCTGCAACTGTATTCGCTGGCGACCCCCAACGGGGTGAAAGTGACGGTGATGCTGGAGGAGCTGCTGGAGAAAGGCCATCGCGAGGCGGAATACGATGCCTGGTTGATCAATATCCAGAATGGTGATCAGTTCGGCAGCGGTTTTGTGGACGTGAACCCCAACTCCAAGATCCCGGCGCTGATGGATCACAGCGTGACCCCGCCCCGCCGGGTGTTCGAGTCCGGCAGTATTCTGTTGTACCTGGCGGAGCGCTTTGGCGAGTTTTTGCCATCGGATCCTGCGGTCCGTACCGAAACCCTCAACTGGCTGTTCTGGCAGATGGGGAGCGCCCCGATGCTGGGCGGCGGCTTTGGCCACTTCTATGCCTATGCGCCGGAGAAGTACCAGTACCCCATTGACCGTTACACCATGGAAATCAAACGTCAGCTGGATGTGCTGGACCGGCGCCTCGCCGACAACGCCTACCTGGCCGGGAGTGAATACACCATTGCCGATATGGCGGTGTGGCCCTGGTATGGTGCGCTGGTTACCAACAAGGTGTACGAGGCGGCGGAATTTATCGAAGCCCACACCTACACCAACGTACTGCGCTGGACCCACCAGATCGCAGAACGCCCGGCGGTGAAACGCGGGCGTATGGTCAATCGTGCCTGGGGCGAGCCATCAAGCCAGTTGCTGGAACGGCATGATGCCAGCGATTTCGAGTTGAAGACCGTAGACAAGTTGCAAGGCCAGGGGGCCTCTGAATAACGCCTTGCATGCTCGGCGTGCTAGTGCCCCGGCGTTTTCAGAGCTCACCGGGGGTGGTGCCGAACGCTCGTTTGTAGGCGGTGATGAAATTGGAGGGGTGGCGATAACCTGCCAGGTAGGCCGCCTCGCCAATGGAGAGCTGCTGTCGGCGCAACAGATCCTGGGCTCTCTCCAAACGTCGCTGACGAATATAGGCAGCAGGCGTCATTTGAAAATGCTGGCGGAACAATCGCTGCAATGAACTGACGCTCATGCCCACATGGCTGGCGACCTCCTCCAGGCTGTCGAGGGTCTGTAGTTTTGCCTCAATATACTCTCTTGCCCGTTCCACCTTGCGTGGGGCTGAAGGTGCCTGCGACTCTTTTAGCAGCCGAGCCAGCGCCGCATCCAGAATTTCCAGGGCGCGGCTTTCCACATGCAGATTCTGCATAAACGAGGTGTAAGGCGAAGGGCGGAAGATTTGCTCCGCGAGCGCGCTCAGGTCTGAGGAGACCGGCCATTCGCTGAAGCAGGAGCTCTCGTGGGTGGCGAACAGCTGATCGATGCAGCGGCGGGCGTGTTCGTCATCACTGCAGTACCGGTAGAGCCAGGCCTTGGGCACCGACACATTGACCTTGCGCAGGCGGCGCCCCTGACGAAGTTCGCGATGCAGTTGCCGGGGCTGGTCGCAGACCAGGGCAAAGCCACTCAGGGTATTGGCGTCAAGGTGGTAGCGGGTCTGGTCGACCCGGAATGCCAGCTCTCCCTCCAGCAACAGGGTTGCAGAGAGCCCCGCAGGGAGTTCGAAACTGACCTGGGTATCCTGTCGTTCCACAGCATCGGAGGCATGCACCAGAATGCCGGAATGATGGCGCTTGAGAACGAAGTCCCCCTCCAGTACCTGCCCATCTCCTGCTGCCGTCTCATCAACGTGCCGTTGTTCAACCCCTGCCTGGCGTGATAGTGAGACAAGCTGTTCCTGGCTGATTCCGGTCATGGCTGGGCCCTGATGAGTTTGCATAACGGTTTGCCGTTTTCGCAAAGCAGTTAGCGCCGCGACAGCATTCCTGAACCACTATCATAAATAATAACAACTCTCATTTGCAGTGATTGCTGTGGCTTGTTGCTGTCCAAATTGACATAAGTATCGGGGTTTTTATGCGAAAGGTGATGTGGGGGCTGCTGGGTAGCTCCGTGATGGTGGCTGTGCCCGCCATGGCTGAGGAGGCCGCAAGCGAGGCCAATGAGCTGGAAAAGGTCTCGGTGTGGGCCACTGAGGTGACGGCCAGCTCGGTGCACATGGATGAACAGGCCATGACGACCCGTCAGGCAGACCACATCAGTGACCTGCTACGCACCGTGCCCGGGGTGGATGTGGGCGGTGCGCATTCACTCAACCAGCGCATCACCATCCGCAGCATGGATGACAAGGACCTGCGCATCAGTATCGATGGCGCCAACCAGAACACCTACATGTACCACCACATGGGTAACCTGCAGATCAACGCCGACATTCTCGAATCGGTGGATATCCAGGTGGGTAACAATTCCGTGATCAACGGTGGGCTGGGGGGCGTGGTCAAGTTTCGCACCAAGTCAGCTCGTGACCTGCTGATGCCGGGGGACAGCTTTGGTGTGCTGGGCAAGGGCACCTATTCCACCAATGCCTACGAAAGCGCCTCTCTGACCGGCTTTGGAACACTGGGTGACAGCGCGGATTATCTGGCGTACTACAACTATCTGGACCGGGATAATTTCGAGGTCGGTGGCGGCGTTATCGAAGATGCCAACGGCAATGAAATGCCGGGTACCGATGGCGAAGTGAAAGGCCTGGAAGGCGAGCTCAACAATGCGCTGGTGAAGCTGGGCTGGGATCTTACGTCCCGTCAGCGGTTGACCCTGGGCTTTGAAAGCTACAAGGACGAAGGGGATTACAGCTACCGGCCAGACATGGGGTTGGCGACAGATATCGCCATTGCCAATGGCATCAATGCTCCGCTGACGTATCCCACCGAATTTACCCGCGATACCTGGACGCTGAATTATGACGCGACGCTGGGTAATACCACCCTTGAGTCCACGTTGTTCTACAACGACAGCGAACTGGAGCGGGATGAAACCGGGCTTGCCCAATCCACTCTGCCGTTTATTGCGGCCACCGCCGGGGAAGTGTATGGCCAGGCCGAGAACACCGGCCTGAACCTGCTGGCGCGGACCTGGCTGGATGCCGGAATCAAACAGGAGCTGGTGTACGGTGCGGAGGTGATTCGCTATGACACCCGCTACCAGGCGCAGTATGTGAATGGCACCGTTGATGAGTCATCTGAAGATGCCCAGTCCAATGCCGTCTTTGTTGAAGACCGTGTGCATCTGGGCGAGCGCGTGGTGGTGACCCCGGGGGTGCGCTACAACCAATACAAGATCGACTCCGTGGTGGTGGACGACACCTACGATGATGTGACCGGGGCGTTTGCGGTGGACTATCAGGTGATGGATTCCCTCAAGCTGCGGGCCAGCACCACCCAATTGTTCAAGGGGCCGGAAATTGGCGAGGTGTTTGTCGGTGCGGGCCTGTTCGATACTCCCAACCCGGATATCAAGGCCGAGAGCGGCAACAACCACGAGCTGGCGGCGGATTTTGCCAGCGGAGATTTGGGGGTTGATCGCTTCAGCGCCGGGTTCACCGTGTTCCGTACCAACATCGATAACTACATCTATGACAACACCGCCGCTGGCAAGGATAACGTGGGCGACATGCACATCGAGGGTTACGAGAGTTACGTCGGGTTTGAGCAAGGCAACCTGAATGTGCTGCTGACCTATGCCAATGCCAACAGTGATCTGGATGCGTTTGATCAGTACGCCGCGCTGGATGGTGCCCGTATCGATCGCGAGCAGGGCGACAGCATCAGTGTGGAAGTGGATTACTTTATTGCTCCGCTGGATCTGAATCTGCATTGGGACATGGTGAACGTGAACGACCTGCATAATGCCGTGGATCTTGATGGCGCGGGTGTGGATCGCTCCAAGGAAGGCTACACCGTGCATAACGTGTCGGTGATGTGGCTGCCCCGTCAGGTGGAAGGGCTGACCATCACGGCAGGGGTGGACAACCTGTTTGACGAATTCTACGCCTCGCAATCCTCCCGTACCGGGGAAACGTTCCACCCGGTATTTGGCAGCCTCTATCTGCAGGATTTCGAACCGGGTCGCAACATCAAGGCGACGGTGGCCTACCAGTTCTGACGGACCCGCAAAGTTAGACTGTAACGCCTCCCCGGACTTTTCGTGGAGGCGTTTTTTTTGTGCATTGCAGATTTGAGGTAAAGCCCGATTGACTCCTCCCGGCTTGCCGCAGGAGCGTCGGTCTCACCCTTCGGGCCGCCCTGCGGGCGTTCCTGGGCTGCGCTCGGTGGCGGCGCGATTGCGGGCCTGGATCAAAAGCGTTTTCACAACAGGGCGCACTGAACTCACAGAGCTAAGCTGTCTTCACTCCCACGGCCTTGTGTGTTCGATGAACTTGCAGTGAACAACGATGATTGCGCCGCGGTGTTCAGGTGCCGCAGAACGTCTGACACACGCACTCTTGTGGTTCCGGTGGGCGGCGGTACTGCTCGGGTGCGTCGTCACCATAGGGCTGGCCCAGCACGGCCAGCAGTGCCTTGGCGGGGGCCAAATCGTGCTGTTCTGTCGCGGCAGTCAGGGCTTGCTCGACAAGATGATTGCGCGGAATGACCGCAGGATTGCTGTTGCGCATCAGACACCAGGACGACTCGCGCGGTTTGCTGTTGCGCGCCAGTCTCGCCTGCCAGCGTGTGTGCCAATCAAGAAATGCGGGTTGCTGGCACAGGTCGCTGTCGGGCACCTCGCCGCCGATCAGAGCATGGAAGGTATTGGTAAAGTCGGCCCGGTTGGCCTGCATCCAGTCGAGCAGATCCTGACTCAAGGTGGCATCCATGACGTCCTCGCCGAACAGGCCCAGTTTACGGCGCATCATGGCCAGCCATTTCTGATCGTACAGGGTGCTATAGCCCTTGATGCGATCCGTGGCGATCTCGATGGCTGTGTCCACGTTGTCGTTGATACGGGTCAGCAGGGTTTCGGCAAAACGGCCCAGGTTCCATTGGGTAATGGTGGGTTGGTTGCCGTAGGCATAGCGACCTTGATGGTCAATGGAACTGAACACGGTGTCTGGATCGTAGGCATCCATAAAGGCGCAGGGGCCGTAATCAATGGTCTCGCCGCTCAGCGTCACGTTGTCGGTGTTCATTACACCGTGGATAAAGCCCACCCGCATCCACTGGACGATCAGTGAGGCCTGACGCTCAATCACGGCATCCAGCAGCGCGAGGGCGGGGTTGTCGCTGTTCTGTTGATCCGGGTAGTGCCGGGCGAGAGTGTATTGAATCAGGGTATCCATCAATGCCGCGTCTTGCTGGGCGGCAGCGTACTGGAAGGTGCCGACGCGCAGATGGGAGGCGGCGATGCGAGTCAGGATGGCGCCGGGCAAGGCCTCTTCCCGGTACACCGGATCGCCACTGCCCACCACTGCCAGACTGCGGGAGGTGGGCACGCCGAGGGCATGCATGGATTCGCTGATCAGGTATTCGCGCAGCATCGGCCCCAGCGCTGCCCTGCCGTCCCCGCCACGGGAAAAGGGGGTGCGCCCAGCGCCCTTGAGTTGAACATCCATCCGGTTACCGCTGGCATCCAGGTGTTCTCCCAACAGGATCGCGCGACCATCCCCCAGCATGGTCAGGTTGCCGAACTGATGACCGGCATAGGCCTGGGCCAATGGCTCACTACCGGCAATCAGGGTGTTGCCGCTGAACAGGTCAGGACGGGTGCGCAGGGCGTCTGTCTCCAATCCCATTTGCTCCGCCAGAGCGGCATTGAACAACACCATTTCCGGCTGGCTGACCGGCTGCGGAGGGCACAGCGAAAACAGCGGCTCGGGCAGTTGTGCGTAGCGGTTATCGAAACGAAATCCAAACGTGGCTGACATGGGCATCCGGGGGGTAATGAATCCGATGCCTACAGGGTAACAGAGTGGCGGTGGGGGAAGAGAGGGGGGAGTTCCTCTCCGCCTGGCGGCGGAGAAGACATCGCGGTCGAACGACCGCTCCCACAGAGGCGATATGCTGGCGCTGTCCGTTGACGGGCTCGTGCCAGCAATAGGCTTGTTATTCCACCGGGTTTACGCACTCGGCGCGGGAGGGTTCCTGCTTGCAGCGGACTTTCAGCAACAGGGACATCATGTCCTTGTTGTAGACGCCTTGCCGGGTCAGCTCAATGCGTGCTTCACGCATCATTTCGTCGTAACGCAGCTTGTCGGCATTGGGAATGCGGATCCACCATTTGTCGTCGATTTCGCCGCTGGCATTATCGATCAGTTTCATGGCGCGGTCGAACTGGCTGAACATGAAGGCGCGGGACTGTTCGCCGAAACCCGCGGGGAACTTGTCTTTCTTCAGGATCACCTGGGCACTTAGCTGGCCGAGCACATAATCAAGAATGCCACCGTCCGGCGCCATGCCCTTGTACAGTTCCAGGGCGGAATACCCCATCACCGGGGCGAAGCAGATATCGACAGAGCCGTTGTTAAACCGGGTAGAAAAGTTGGTGATGTCGGACATGACCGGAGACATGCCCACGCGGGAGGCCATGCTGGCCTGGGCGCTGTCGTACTCGAGAACGGCAATGGACTTGCCAGCCAGTTCTTCGACGGTATCAATGGTTTTGTCTTTCAGAAACAGGAAGGCGGCACCCAACGGGACCACGCCACCCACTTCGTAGGGGCCGGATACCAGGTGCTGATTGACGCTGGCGTTGCCGCTGGCGATGACGGCAATCACGGTTTTCATGGCGTCGTAGCTGGGAATGGCACCGATGGAATCCATGCTGCCGGTGTAGCTGTTGAATTGACGACCCCGGATGCCGGTGAGAACCGCGGCGTCGCACTGGCCGGCTTTTAAATCTTCCGAGGCGATCTTTTCATCGGTGTAGGGTTTCAGTTCTACATCCACACCCCATTGCACCGCGGCGGTCTTGTAGTCGCGCATGATGTTGTAGGTGTCGCCATTGGCGCCAATGATGTCGAACACGCAGAAGGTGCGCTTGGTTAACGCCATGGCGTTACTGCTGAGGCTTAACAGGGCGACAGCGGCCAGGGCTGCCAATCCGGTTGTTGTTTTCATGGTGTGCTCTCCGAGAAGGGTATGGCGGGCACCCAAGACAGGCACCCCTTTCCAGTCAGTGCATTTTGTTGGCTACACGGGCCTGTTGCTGTGCAATCCTTGTTGTGAGCAGAGCAATGAATTGTTGCGGGTGTATACAAAGTGTTAACGACCGTTTGGTCTTGTCGCCCTGTTCACGGCGGCACAGATTGCCGCGGGCAATTTGTCTCATTTACCGTTCATGTCGGTGTGCTACGGTGGGACAGCGCTGTCGTTATCGCTGGCATTCTTGAGGGAGGTGCTCCGGTGGAATTCGATCCGTTTCTGCTCGCCCGGCTGCAGTTTGCAGCCAATATCAGCTTCCACATCCTGTTTCCCACCATCACGATAGGTTTGTGCTGGGTGCTTTTCTATTTCCGGTTGCGATATACCTTTTCCGGAGACAAGGCATGGGAGTACGCCTACTTTTTCTGGGTAAAAATCTTTGCGCTCAGCTTTGCGCTGGGGGTGGTTTCCGGGATAACCATGAGCTTTCAGTTTGGCACTAACTGGCCTGGTTTCATGGAAAGGGCGGGCAATATTGCCGGGCCATTACTCGGCTATGAAGTGCTGACTGCCTTTTTCCTGGAAGCCTCATTTCTGGGAATCATGCTGTTCGGCAAGGATCGCGTTTCCAATCGTATGCACTTGATGGCGACGGCTCTGGTGGCGGTGGGTACCTCTTTCTCGGCATTCTGGATTCTCAGCCTGAATTCCTGGATGCAAACCCCGGCAGGTTACCGACTGGAAGATGGCATTTTCCATGTGGAGAGCTGGTGGGCGGTAATTTTCAATCCGTCATTTCCGTATCGGTTTGCGCATATGTTCAATGCCTCGCTGTTGACTGCTGCGTTCCTGATCATGGGGATCAGCGCCTGGCGTGCCAGGCGCGGTGTGGATGGTCCTGCCACCTGGAAAGTCATGCGTACCGGGGCGGTGATGGCGGCGTTGTTGGCGCCCTTGCAGGTCTGGATAGGTGACCTTCACGGGCTCAATACCCTTGAGCATCAGCCCGCCAAAATTGCGGCGATGGAAGGGGTGTGGGAAACCGAACGGCATGCACCGCTGACCCTGTTCGGATTTCCGGACGAGGAGGCTCGAACCACCCATATGGCAATCAAGGTGCCGGGGCTTGCCAGCCTGATCCTGACGCATGAGTGGGATGGCGAGATTCGCGGCCTCAACGAATTCGAAGGCGAACATCCTCCGGTTGCTCCGGTGTTCTGGGCTTTCCGGGTGATGGTGGGTGTCGGGGTGCTGATGGTGTTGGTCGGTCTATGGTCTGCCTGGCAATTGTGGGTTCGGGGTAAAGAGAGCCGTGAGGGGCAAGCAGGATTGCTGCGCATACTGTCAGTGATGACGTTCTCCGGTTGGATCGCAGTGCTGGCCGGGTGGTATGTGACCGAAATCGGCCGCCAACCCTGGGTTGTGGACGGGCTGTTACGCACGGCAGATGTGGTGGCGGATCACAGTAGTGCGACGGTGGCGGGTACTCTGTTTGGTTATGTCTTGCTGTACCTGTTTTTACTCGTGTCCTACATTGCGGCGCTGCGTTATATGGCGACCAAACCGGCACGCTCCCTGTCGTTGATGCCACAGCAGCGCGCCATGAATGCCGAACGTGCACAAGGAGAGGCATGATGGATCTGGGATACTGGTTACCGCTTTTCTTCGCTGGCGCCATGGGGCTGGCACTACTGATTTACGTCATCCTTGACGGTTATGACCTGGGAATAGGCATGCTGCTGCCTTTTGCCGATGACCGGGAAAAAGATGTCATGGTGGCGGCGATCGGCCCGTTCTGGGATGCCAATGAGACCTGGATCGTGTTGGGGGTGGGGATTCTTCTGATTGCCTTTCCCCAGGCGCACGGTGTAGTGCTGACGGCCCTCTACCTGCCGGTGACCATCATGTTGATGGGACTGATTTTGCGGGGGGTGTCATTCGACTTCCGGGTCAAGGCAGGAGACAGGCACAAGGCCAAGTGGAATGCCCTGTTTGCCTTGGGTTCGCTGGTTGCTTCGGTTTGCCAGGGCTGGATGCTGGGGGCCTTTGTTACGGGGCTGACCGGCGATTCCACCAGCACCCTGTTTGCCGCCCTGATTGCGGTGGCATTACCTGCACTCTACATCATGCTGGGGGCGGCATGGTTGTTGATCAAGACGGAGGGAGAACTGTTTCGCAAGGCGGCTCACTGGGGGCGGTTGGCAGTCTGGCCCATGGGAGGATTTCTGGTGCTGATTTCCATCGCGACCCCATTGGTCAGTCAGACCATCGCGGACAAGTGGTTCACCCTGCCCAATGCGATTGGCTTGATGCCCATCCCCATTGCCACGGGCCTTGCCTGGGCTGGACTGATCTGGATCTTTAACAGTCGCCAGATTTTGCATCATGGCTATGGCTGGCTGGCGTTTCTTTCACTGGTGGTGATCTGCGTGTTGGCAGGCATCGGCCTGGCGTACAGCCTGTTTCCCGATATCGTGCTGGGTCAGCTCTCCATCTGGGAGTCCGCGTCGTCCACGGAATCGCTGCTGTTCACCTTCTGGGGGGCGATCATTACGCTACCCATGATTCTGGGCTATACCGTGTTCATCTACCGGGTGTTCAGGGGCAAGGCCAGCGATCTGAGCTATGAATAATGATCCGCGTTGTGGTTGTTTTCCGACCACTGGCCGGCTTGGCAGGACCAACGCAGAGGTGGAGGGCCGCCGGCAAGTCTTGGCACTGACATAATGACGGCAAGAGTGTGAAACAGGTCACGTCCAAGAATGAAAATAATGACCGATCCGCCTGCCCCCCGTTCCAGATTGCTGAAGCTGCTTGACTGGTCCGACCGGGATAAGTGCCTGCTGCTGTCAGTGCTGCTGTGGGGGTACATGTTTTTTATTTGTGTCTGGCACCAGGTTACGGTTCATCTCACTGAATTCGGTCGCAACTATGTATCGTCGCAGGGGACGGCGATGCTCAACAGCGTGGTACTGATTAATTTGCTGGGCTGGGTGCTGCTGCTGGCATGGGGCGGTTGGTTGCGGCACGAGAACCGGCACTCACGAATCTACCCCAATGTGTTCCTGTCTTTCTTCAGTGTGGGCTTTGTGCTGCTGGGATGGGTGTTCGGCCTCTACAGCCCGATGACAGGAATGGTGCTGATGGGCTCGCCACTGGTCGGTTTTATCCTGTTTGGGTTCACCCGCGTCGCATGGAACTTCGCCTTTACGGTGTGTGTGGTGTTGCTGCTGGCCTGGCTGTCAGTAAGTGGTTACGTAGAACACGCCATTTATTTTGCCCGGGACCCGGTGTCCAAACAGCATTTATCTTACTACTGGATTGCCAGCACTGTGGCATTCATGGTGCCTTTTATCACGTCGGTGATCACCCTTGTGGCATTGTTGCTGGGTCGGTGGGTGCATCGGGAAAAGCAGATTCGTGACCAGGCGCTTCACGATCCCCTTACCGGCCTTTCCAATCGGCGTGAGCTGTTCGCTCAGCTGGCTCACGAGCTGGCGAGAGGCCGCAGAAGTGGACAGTCTCTGACCCTCTGTGTCATGGATCTGGATCACTTCAAACGTATCAATGACAGCCATGGCCATGGGGTTGGAGACCAAGTGCTGGTTCAGGTGTCGGAGATTCTGCGAGCCTGCCTGCGTGAAACAGATTTGATTGGCCGTATTGGCGGTGAAGAGTTTGTTCTGGCATTGCCGGAGACCGGGGCGGCCGGAGCCGCCACCGTGCTGGAGCGTTGCCGTGAGACCATTGCGTCATCCCCTGTGCCCCTGGAAAGTGGGGACTTCCTGACTGTGACGGCCAGTTTTGGAGCCGTTCTTTGGTTGCCTGGTCATCCCGCAAATCACGCCCTGACGGATACCCAGTTGCTTTCGCGCGCCGATGAAGCCCTGTATCTGGCGAAGGGGGCAGGGCGGAACCGGGTGATGTTCTGGTCTCAGGAGGAGGAAGGTGCTGCGGCGTTCCCCTGATCGCAGCACCGCCGGTTCAGTCCTGGGAGGGCTGAGTGGCAATCAGTTGATTGACGGCCTGGGCAAACGCTACGGGTGAGTCTTCTTGCAGGAAGTGCCCGCCAGTGAGTGTCTGGTGAGGCTGCCCTTTGGCGCCGGGTATCTGCTCCTGCATGTATTTGTCACCACCACGGGTAATCGGATCGCCATTACTGAAGGTGGTCAGGAAAGGTTTGCGCCATTGTTTCAGTGATTCCCAGGCGGTGCGGTTGGCCCGGGTGGCCGGGTCGTTGGGGGTAACCGGGACCAGCTTGGGAAACGCACGGGCGCCGGCCTTGTATTTACGATTCGGGAAGGGGGCCTCGTAGGCGCGCTTCTCATCCGGACCGAGTTTGCGGAAGCTGGCGGCATCGATAATGCGCGAGACCGGGAACACTGGCGAGTAGATAGCGAAATTCTTCCACAGTTGAAACGCGGCTGGCACGGTCTGGTCCCCGGTGGGGAGCATGCCGTTGCCGACCACGATTGCGCGAAAGCGATCAGGGTTTTCTGCGGCCAAGCGTAACCCGAGCAAGGAGCCCCAGTCCTGACAGACCAGAGTGATTCGGGTGAGCGCTAACTGATCCAGAAGCGATAGCATCCAGTCCATGTGGGACTGATAGCTGTAGTCATCGATGCGGGTGGGTTTGTCAGACTTGCCGAAGCCGATCAGGTCTGGTGCGATCACCCGATGACCGGCGGCTGCGCAGACTGGGATCATGTGGCGATACAGGTAAGACCAAGTGGGCTCGCCGTGCAGCATCAGTACCGGCGGGGCATCCGCTGGGCCTTCATCAACGTAGTGCATTCGAAGCCCTCCCACATCCACATAGTGTGGGACAAAGGGATAATCCAGCAGGCGTTCAAAGCGGTCGTCCGGGGTGCGCAGGTACTCCATGGGGTGTCCTCGTGGGTACAAAATTCCTGTATTGAATAGCAATGGATGCGATGTTCCGCCATGTCGTTACAGGTCAAATGACGAAGGCGCAGCGGGAGGTTGAGCCCTGGCCGCCATTTCGCTACTGTGGCCAGCCCTCCCTGTGACCCAGGGGCGCCTTTATCTCGCCCCGGCTTTTGGATATGGAACTATGTGGATCAAGAACCTGATTGTGTATCTGGGCGATGACGCCTTTTCTTTCTCCGTTGGCGAGCTGGACCAGATTCTTGCGGATAACCGCTGCCAGCCCTGCGGCTCGCAGACGCTCAGTACCGAGGGCTTTGTGCCGCCGCTGAAAGGTCAGGACCCGATGGTCTATGCGGTGGAGGGGTTTATCTACTGCACCTACCAGCAGACCACGCGCCTGCTGCCCGGGCCGGTGATCAAGGAGTTGCTGGATGAAAAGGTCGAGCACATCCAGGACGAAGAAGGGCGCAAGGTTGGGCGAAAGGAAAAGGCCGAACTGAAAGAGCAGATTACCTTTGAGTTGATGCCGCGTGCTTTTACCCGTTCCCGCCGTACCAATTTGTTGATCGATACCCTGCGCAAGCGGGTGCTGGTGGATGCCTCTTCTGCAACCCGTGCGGAAGAAGTGGTGGCGTGCCTGCGCAAGGCCATCGGTACCCTGCCTGTCGCTTACCCGGCGCCTAATTCTGCCCCTTACACCAGCTACAGCAACTGGCTGCGCGATACCAAGCTGCTGCCCGAGGGCTTTACCCTGGGCGACCGTTGTGAATTGAAAGGCACCAAGGATGAAGGGGCGGCAGTGAAGTTCACTGCGGTGGATCTGGGACAGGAAGAGATTCTCGCCCATCTGGAAACCGGCATGGTGGTCACCCGCATCAATCTGGCCTGGCAGGACAGTCTGGAACTGGATGTGAATGACAAACTGGAGATCAAGCGCATCAAGGCGCTGGATGTCCTGCAGGAAAACATCGACACCCTGGATGCAGATGATGCCGTGGCGGAACTGGAGGCCCGTATCAGCCTGCAGGGGAGTGTGCTGCGCGAGGCACTGGATGGCCTGTTCGGTTACTTCGAGGTGAATCCGGCGTAACGGTCAGGTGACCGCCACAGGGACCTGGCAGGCCAGGCCCCTGTATCACCCTCGTTAGTCGTCGATGTCCTTGTCGTCTTTCTGGTCCTTGTCCAGTTTCACGGGGGAGTCTTCATCACAGTTGGGTGTGTGCATGAAGGTTTCCGTGACGTCCAGATAACCCAGGTGAGATAGCGTACGACGGCCCAGCAGGAGCGGGTAAATCATGTCGGAGCGATCATTCAGGGTAAATTGCTCTTCATAGACGGTATCGCCAACACACAATTTCATCAGTACCACAGGTCGACGTTCTTCACCGCCGGCTCCGCGAATCAGTACTTTGCGGTAGCGAGGCTTCTCGAACGTCTTGCTGACAGTCTTGCCAGAAGCTTCGTCTTCCACTTCCACCTTGAAGCGCACCCAGCTTTCGCCGTCTTTGTCGAAGACTTCCACGTTGGTGGCATGGAGGGACGAGGTTAGTGCGCCACTGTCCAATTTGGTCTTGAGCTCAACGCCCCACGGTTCCAACGTGGTTTTCTCGACCCATCCGTAAACGTTCTTGGCGCCTTGTGGCTGTTTTGCCATGGCCAGGCCGGATGTGCTCAGTAGTGACAGGGCGAGTGCGGTAACGAGACCTTTCTTCATGGAAGCTCCTTGTGATTCCGTGATTCCCTCTTTACGACCGGGGACGGGCCGCTGTGTTCCCCGGCAGGCCGGCTGAGCCAATCGTACCGGACAGGGTTTAACAGTGTTTTTCACAGGGTACCATCTGGACATGAACCGAAAAATGGAACTGCCATGACTGACAAGTTGGCGCCGCCCTCCCTGCGGCTGTTACTGGGAGAAAGCCGGGCGATGATGGCCTATGGGCGTTACCTGTTGCGCGGGATGGGCTATCGCCAGTTACCCCGGGGTAATGGCGAGCCGGTGTTGGTACTGCCAGGGTTCGGTGCCAGTGACGTAAGTACGCGCCCACTTCGAAAAGGGTTGGCGCAGCTGGGCTATACCAGTTATGGCTGGGCGCAGGGCACCAATCTGGGTATGAACCGCAAGCGCAAGTCGTTGCTGGTAAGCCAGTTGCAAGCGATCCACACCCGGCACGGCACGCCGGTGGCGTTGGTGGGCTGGAGTCTGGGTGGGGTGTTCGCCCGTGAGTTGGCTCGAGCGTTTCCGGAACAGGTCAGTCAGGTCTTCACCCTGGGCAGCCCGATCAACCGGGACCCTGAAGCCAACAACGTGACCGCCCTGTTCAAGCTGTTTAACCCAAACCGGCAAAACCCGGATCACGATGCCTTTCAGGCACGGATTACGCCGCCGCCCGTCCCCTGCACGGCGATTTATACCCGTGATGATGGCATTGTCAGCTGGCCGTGCTGTCTGGAGAATGACGGCCCGAATACCGATAACGTGGAAGTGGCCGGGACTCATGTGGGGCTGCCCTGGAACCCCGCGGTGCTGGCGGCCATCGCGGAACGGTTGGCCCGGTACGATAGCGAGAGAGACAAATGACGGAACTGAAGCCCGGCCGTTACCGGCACTTCAAGGGCAATGAATACCAGGTAATTGGTCTGGCCACGCATTCAGAGACCGAAGAGACGGTGGTGGTCTATCGGCCTCTCTACGGGGATGGGGCTCTGTGGGTGCGTCCCCTGGCCATGTTCGCCGAAACCGTCGAGCGAGACGGTCAGGTTCAACCCCGCTTTGCCTGGATCGGTGAGTGAAAGGTTGAAACGCGGTCCGGGGCGGACGGCATTCCTGCACTTTTGCTCCCTGAACTTTGAACTTTCAACTCTGGCAGCTGCTACAATGCCCCTTCAACTCCGGAGCTGATTCCCATGTCCACCTTTGCTGATCTGAACCTGCACGAGCGCCTGGTGCGCGCGCTTGACGAACAGGATATTACCGAGCCTACCCCGGTGCAGGCGGCGGCCATTCCCGACGCGTTGGCGGGCCATGATCTGCGGGTGATTGCCCGTACCGGCAGCGGCAAGACTGCCGCCTTCCTGCTGCCCCTGCTACACGGCCTGCTGCAGCATTCCCGCCCCCGTACCGATACCCGGGCGCTGATTCTGCTGCCCACCCGCGAATTGGCTCAGCAGACCCTCAAACAAGTGGAGGCGTTGGCCCGTTACACCTTTATCAAGGCGGCGCTGGTGACCGGTGGGGAAGACTTCAAGGTTCAGGCCGCCAGCATGCGCAAGAACCCGGAAATCCTGATCGGCACCCCCGGGCGTCTGATTGAGCATCTGGAAGCCGGCAACCTGTTGCTGGGTGATCTGGAAGTGCTGGTACTGGACGAGTCCGACCGCATGCTGGACATGGGCTTCAGTGAAGATGTGCTGCGTTTGGCGGCGGAATGCCGCAGTGAACGGCAGACGCTGCTGTTTTCGGCCACCCGCGGTGGCAATGCCATGGACCGGGTCGTGGAAAGTGTGCTCAAGGAGCCGAAGTTCCTGTTGCTGGACACGGTCCGCGACCTGAATGAATCCATTCAGCAACAGATCATCACCGCCGATGATGTGGCGCACAAAGAGCGCCTGGTGCAGTGGCTGCTGGCCCATGAGACCTATGACAAGGCGGTGATTTTCACCAATACCCGTGAGCAGGCCGACCGCCTGGGCGGCGTGCTGCGCGCCACCAGTCACAAGGTGTTTGTGTTGCATGGTGAGAAGGAACAGAAAGAGCGTAAGCTGGCCATGGACCGGCTCAAGGATGGCGGCGTGCGTATCCTGGTGGCCACCGATGTGGCGGCCCGCGGTATTCATGTGGAAGGGCTGGATCTGGTCATTAACTTTGACATGCCACGCAGTGGTGACGAATACGTACACCGCATTGGCCGCACTGGCCGGGTTGGCGGTGAAGGCACGGCCATTTCCCTCATTGCGGCCCATGAGTGGAACCTGATGGCAAGCATTCAGCGTTACCTGCGCCAGCAGTTTGAATTCCGCATTGTGGATGCCCTGAAGGGCAAGTTCATGGGGCCGAAAAAACTCAAGTCCAACGGCAAGGCCGCTGGCAGCAAGAAGAAAAAGATCAAAAAGAAAACCGACGCGAAAAAAACCGGAAAGAAACCGCTGAAGAAAAAGGCCGCCGCCAAGCGACCCGCCAAACGCAGCAGCAAACCTGCCGCACCGGATACCCAGGGCGGCTATGCCACGGTGAAGAAAAAGAAAAACCCGGGGCCGCTGGATTAAGGTCATCCTTCCTTCGGGAGCCGCTTTGTTTTGAGCTTGGCGTCAGACGTCAGAGGCCCCCCGCCCCGCTTTATAAAACTCGGTAAAACCCCGGTGTCTTTTCACAGACGGGGTAATCAGGCAATGTCATCCTAGTATTTCTCTCAGGGAAAGGAGCGGCCTTTGCCAGCGGACAGGGATGTGTCCCCCGAACCGGGCACCTTGCAGTGCCCGGATTGCCATACTGATCTTGCCTTGCCCTCCGGCAAGGGGCGCGGCACGTGGCGTTGTCCCCGTTGCGACTGTCAACTGAGTGGTGCCTGGCGCCTGAAACCGGATTCCCTTCTGGCCCTGTCTCTGGCCACCGCCTTCCTGTGGGTCCCGGCCCTGACGTTGCCGCTATTGCGTCTTGAAAACCTCGGCCTTGATAACCACGCCAGCCTGCTCGGTTGCATCTTTGCCCTGATGCATGGCCTGTACTTGCCCGCCGGACTGCTGTTGCTGTTTACCTTGTTGATCATGCCGCTGGCGAATCTGGTTGCCGTGAGTCGGCTGCTATGGGCTGCTCGCCAGCACCAGCCGGTGCCGTCGCCACGCTGGATGTGGGTGTATCGGCAGAGTCGGGAATGGGCCATGACGGATATCTTTTTGCTGGGGATTCTGATCTCCATGACCAAACTGGGCGACCTGGCCACGGTGACCCCGGGCGCCGGCATTGTTTGTCTGGGGCTGGCGGTGCTGTTACGGCTGATCGTGGAAACCCTGGCGCAGCCGGAGCAGTTGCAACGCCTGATTGACCAGCGCGCCGGTGAGGTGAGCGATGCCTGATAAGCCGCACGCCAAAGCGTGGTCGTTACTGGTTGCCGCCACTGTGTGGCTGGTGCCCGCCAACCTGTTACCGATCATGACCGTCACTCAGGGGGGGCGCAGCAAGACCAGTACCATCGCAGAGGGTATCTGGCAGCTCTTTGACGCGGGCATGCCGGGCATCGCCATTATTGTCATGGTGGCGAGCTTGCTGGTGCCGTTTTTCAAGGTGCTGGTGCTGGCGGTAGTTTACTGGCGCGCGCCGACGGAATCGCAGCCCCTGACCAGTACCCGGGCTTACCGGCTGGTGTACTGGGTCGGGCGCTGGTCCATGCTGGATGTGTTTGTGGTCGCGTTGCTGGTGGCGCTGGTGCAGTTTGGCAATCTGGCCAATGTGCAACCGGAGCCCGGCATTCTCGCGTTTGGTATTGCGGTGGTGCTGACCATGCTGTCGGCTCATGCCTTTTCGCCCAATCAACTATGGAACAAGGATCATGGAAACAGCTGAAGTGAAACGCTCGCACTGGCCATCGCCTATCTGGCTGGTGCCCCTGTTGAGCCTGATCGTGGCGGCCTGGTTGTTGTACGACCAGTTGTTGCAGCGCGATGTGCAGATTGAGATCAGCTTTGAAAACGGCGCGGGCATCAAGTCTGGGGTCGAGCTGCGTTATCGTGGTGTGCCAGTGGGCAGCGTGGATGAAATCGTGCTCAGTGATGACCTGAAAACGGTGAACGTGCATGCCAGCCTGAATCGTGATGCGGAAAAACTGGCACGGGAAAAAAGCAAGTTCTGGATCGTGGAACCGGAGCTGGGCATTGCCGGTGCCCGTAACCTGGATACCCTGGTGTCCGGGAAATACATTGCCGTAGAACCGGGCGAAGGCGAACCGGAAAAGACTTTCAAGGGATTGGAAACCCCGCCTGACCAACAGCCCGATCTGGGGCTCAAGATCACCCTGGTTGCCAACCAGCTAGGCTCCCTGAAAAAGGGCCGCCACATTTACTACCGGGATCTGGAAGTGGGTACCATCGGCGAAAGTGAGCTGAGCCAGGATGGTCGCTTTGTTGAAATCCAGGCCATCATCAAACCGGAATACAGCAAGCTGGTGCGCACCAACAGCAAGTTCTGGAACAGCTCTGGCCTGACTGTGGATGTGGGCCTGTTCAAGGGAGCGGAAGTGCAGGCCAGCTCCCTGGAAAACCTGCTACGTGGCGGCATCAGCTTCGCCACCCCACCCGAAGCCGGCAACCTGGCCGAGCCCGGCACCCGCTTCGAGCTGCACCGCGAAGCAGAAGACGACTGGCGTGAGTGGGCGCCGATCTTGAAGTGGCAGGGGTGAGGTAGTTAACAGTTAACAGTGAATAGTGAACAGTTCGCGTCGAACGATTTGAGGATTTTAAACGTATGAGGCCGCGTCCAACATTTGGGCGCGGCCTCATAAATTTGTTCTGCACGGCGCTACTGCGCGCGCTGTTCACTATTCACTGTTAACTGTTCACTGCCCTCTACTACATCATCTTCGTCACGACCTTCAGCGGGAAGTGGCGCATGGCGATGCCCATGGGGCCCCAGGGCCAGGCGGGGACGGCGGCGTTGAGGGGTTCTTTTTCGATGGCTTTGACCATGGCCTTGCAGCCGGTTTCCGTGTCGACCATGAAAGGCGTGTTTTTGAGTTTTTCGTTGATCTCTGACTTGATGAACCCGGGGAAAATGGTGGTTACTTCAATGGGCGAATCGATCAGCTCTGCCTGCAGGCCTTCCGCCAGCATGGCCACGCCGGCTTTGGTGGCCGCGTAGGTAGTGAGATTTTTCTTCATGCCGCGCATGGCGCTCATGGAAGAAATCATCACCAGGTGGCCGCTGTTCTGGGCCCGGAAAATTTCCATGGCGGCTTCGGCCTGGGCCAGGGCCGCCACAAAGTTGGTTTCGGCGGTTTGGCGGTTGGCATAAAAGTAACCGGTGCCCAGCGGCTGGCCCTTGCCCATGCCGGCATTGATGATCACCCGGTCGATGCCGCTCAGTTCCGTGCGGAAGGCGTCAAACACGGCAAACACCTGATCGTAATCATTCACGTCCAGCGGTTTGATCAGCACGCGAATATTCGGGTGTTTGTTTTCCAGTTCCGCTTTCAGGGTTTCCAGCCGATCCATGCGTCGTGCACACAGGGCCAGGTTGCGCCCCATGGCCGCAAAAATTCGCGCCATGCCTTCGCCAAGGCCGGAACTGGCGCCAGTGATCAGAATCGTCTTGCGTGTCGGCATGGTTATCCCCGCGTTAAATGGTTTGCTGCAGGAGCGCCGCAAGCGACGCTCCTGCGGAAAAATGTTCTATCGATACGTGACCTGATCGCTCGGTAGATGCAGGTGCTCGTTCACCGAGACTAGCCGTAGCTTGCCCGCATTCACAAGAATGCGCGTCACACTGGTGTTGATCAAGGTGCGGTTCCAGGTGATCAGGGCCTCGTCGTCCATGTCCAGCAGGTGCTGGATGATGACGCTGATGGCGCCGCCGCTGGTGAACACCAGCGCGCTTTCGCCACTGCTGAGGCTGTTGCCCAGGCTATAGGTGCTGGCCAGAACACGCTCGCGAAAGGCGGGCCAGGTTTCACTGTAGGCGCTACGGTCGCTGTCGTCGTTACGCTGCCAGCGACGCAGGGCTTGTTCAAAATGGACCTGGAAAACCTTCCGCGGATTAGCCTGTTTGCCCAGCCACTCGGTCAGGGCGGCGCGGTCGTTGGCCATGGGCCAGTCCAGCGCCAATAGCTCGGTATGGTTGTACTCATTGAAGCCGGTGTCGGTGTGCCACTCGGCGGGGAGCCCGAGTTCGCCGAGGGCGGCCTCTGCGGTTTCCCGGTGGCGGCGCATGGTGCCGCAGATCGGCCGGGCAACGCCGAGATCCTGGTTTTGCAGGGCGCGGCCGAGAATACGGCTTTGCTCCCAACCCGGTTCGGAGAGCTGATCGTAGTCTTCCTTGCCGAAGCTGGCCTGACCATGACGAATCAGGTAGATCACTGGCATCAGGCGTTCTCCGCTTTTTCCAGTTTGCGGCGTAACCCTTCGGCACCTTTGAGCATCATGTGGTTGAAGATGGCAGGGACAAAACGCTTAAAGAAGTAGGCGCGCCGCCCGCTTTTGTGTGGCAGCAGGAAGAACTGTTGGTTTGCCACGGCCTGCTTGATCATATTGGCGATCTGGTCGGCGGTCAGCTCATTGCTGGCCAGCAGTTTGTCCACGGTTTCGATCATGCCTGGCTCGGGGCTGCGCATGGATTCGTGCAGGTTGGTGCGGAAGAAACCGGGGCACACCACCGTGGTGTGGATACCAAAAGGGGCCAGTTCGAAGCGCAGGGTTTCCGACAGGGAAATAACGCCAGCCTTGGTCACGTTATAACTGCCCATCACCGGTGCGTTGAGGAGTCCCGCCAGCGACGCAATATTGACGATATGGCCATGGCCCTGGCGTTTCATCATCGGCACGAACACCTTGCAACCCCGGACTACGCCCTTCACGTTGATATCGAAGATCCAGTCCCAGTCCGCCATGTCGCCACGGTCGATACGGGCCGCGCCTGCTACCCCGGCATTGTTTACCAGCACATCCAGGCCTCCCCATTGTTGCTCGAGCCACTCGCGGGCGTTATTGAGGCTGGCGGTGTCACGCACGTCCACATACTGGAAGGCCAGTTCGCCGGGCAAGTCTTTCAATGCGGCCAGGGTTTCGGCGGCGCGCTCTTCGTTCACGTCACCGATCAGTACCCGGGCACCCTCGCGCAACCAGGCTTCGGCCATGGCGCGACCCAGTCCGGAGGCGCCACCGGTGATGAAAATGCGTTGGGAAGTCTGGCTCATGGGGTGTCCTGCTGTGGTGGTTTCGGTCATCGTGCGTGCGTAAGACGACAGCATGTTGGCGTCGGGCAGCTATTCATTGACCGATGCTAGAGAGCGGGCTTCAATAAATCCAATGAATCCTCAAAATGAAACCTGATAAATCCTATGCATGTTTCGCGCTTTGATCTGAATCTGTTTGTGGTATTCGACGCCATCTATACCGAGGGCTCCCTGACCCGTGCGGCCAAGGTGCTCAACCTGACCCAGCCTGCGGTCAGCCACGCGCTGGGACGGCTGCGCGAGCGCCTGGGAGACTCGTTGTTTGTGCGCCAGGGGAGCCGCATGGTGCCCACCGCCAGGGCCCGGGCGATGGTGAGCCCGGTACGGCACGCGCTGGGCGGGTTTCAGCGTTGCCTCAGTGATGAAGGCGGGTTCGATGCCTCCGACGCCGAGCGGACTTTTGTGCTTGGCCTGCGGGATGGCCTGGAGGGCTGCCTGCTGCCGCCGCTGATGGGGCAGTTGATGGAAGAGGCACCGGGGATTCGCTTGCAGTCGTTGACTATCCGGCGGCGGCAGATGCCCACGGAGCTGGCCAGCGGACGACTGGATCTGGCCTGTGATGTGATGCTGGCCTTGCCGGAGACCATTGAGCATGTGCCGGTCCTGTCCGGCCCCATGGTGGTGATGATGCGGGAGGGGCATCCTCTGGCGGCAGGCATGGACCTGCCAGCCTACCTAGCCGCACAGCATGTGCTGGTCTCGTCCCGGCGGGAAGGGCCGGGGCTGGAAGATTTCGGTCTTGCCCGGCAGGGCTACCGCCGCCATATCCGGTTACGTTGCCAGCACTATCAGGCCGCGATTTCCACGGTGCAGAACACGGATCTGCTACTGACCCTGCCCGCGACGCTGGCAGGGCGTTTGTCCCGTGAGAGGATGGTACTGCAGCCGTTCCCTGCGGACCTTGCGGACCTGGAAATGCATCTGTATTGGCATCGTGACCAGGCAGGTGATCCCGCGCATCGCTGGTTACGACAGAAGGTGCTGGCATTGCTGGAAGAGCAACAGGGGCAGTGGTCACAGGAGTGATGAATGTGGCTTGATTGTATCTCAAATGAGATACAATATACGATCAGGAGGCGATGTTTATGGCGACCCAGACCTCGATGCTGCATGTGCGAATCGATGAAAAGCTTAAGACCGAAGCGGCGGAGAAGCTCGGTAATGTTGGACTGTCGATATCTGATGCTGTGCGCATTCTTTTGACGCGCGTTGTGAAGGAGGGAGCCTTGCCTGCCGGGCTGACGGCGGACCCTGATGCTTATGATGCCTGGTTCCGCGCGAAAGTCCGAGAGGCGTTGGAAGATCCGCGACCTCAGGAATCTCACCAGCAGGTCATGGAGGATCTGCAGGCACTAATCACAAGGAAGCGTGGTGACGGCAATTGAATAGCGTCCAGCGGCTAAGGAAAGTCTGCTGGCGATTATCGATTATATTTCTGATGACAACCCTGCCGCAGCACAGACACTTCTGGATGATATTGTCAGGAAGGTAGGGAGCTTGCCTGATAACCCGCTCATGCATCGTGAGGGAAGAGTGGCGGGGACAAGGGAGTTGGTGGTAAGAGACAACTACATCGTTGTTTACGCACCGCCTGGCGACAGTATTGTCATCGTTCAGGTGCTTCACGCGGCGCAACAATGGCCATAAGCAATGTTCGGCGTTATCCCGCAGTGTCTTGAACTCTGGCCTGTAAGATTTTCCCCTCGAATCCCGTATTCTCCTCCACTCGGATATCCTGCGCAGCTACCGTTTCGCCGCAATGGCTACAGTGCAGCTGGGCCTGAAGCGTGTGCTCACATTGTTTATGAATGCGGGTAAGGGGGGCGCCGTGGTCGTCCGCCAGATACTGGTCTCCCCACTGTGCCAGGTGCACGATCACCGGGTAGAGATCCCGTCCCATTGAGGTAAGACGGTATTCGTGGCGAACCGGACGTTGCTGGTAGGCAACCTTGTCGAGGATGCCGCCTTCAGTGAGCTTGCGCAGGCGGTCGCTGAGCACATGGCGGGTCACCCCCAGCCGTTGCTGAAAATCATCAAAACGGCGCACGCCAAGAAAACAGTCGCGCAGCACCAGCAGTGTCCAGTTGTCGCCGATGATGGCCAGGCTGCGGGCCACGGAGCAGGGCTGTTGGTCGATGTCTTGCCAGCGCATGTAGGCTCTCCGAAAAGGTGTCCCCACATCATACCTGTTTGACAGGTTCCAAAAAAGAACTCACCATGGGTTCCAAATTGGAACTAACTGAGGGCTGCCCGGGAGGAGCCATGAGTCAGAAAGAGACTGCGCCGGCCATGCTGGTTATTGGTGCCGGTGATGCCACCGGCGGCGCCATCGCCAAACGTTTCGCCCGGGAAGGGTATCGGGTCTGTGTCGCTCGCCGCACCAAGGAGGCCCTGGCTGAGTTGGTGGCCGAGATCGAGGGGGACGGCGGCTGGGTACGCGCTTTTGGCTGTGATGCCCGCGATGAAGAGCAGATGGTAGCCTTGTTCGATACCATTGAATCGGAAGTGGGGCCACTGGAGGCGGTGGTTTTCAATATCGGTGCCAATGTTTTCTTCCCGATCCGGGAAACGACGGCTCGGGTGTATCGAAAAGTCTGGGAGATGGCGGCATTTGCAGGTTTCCTGACTGGTCGGGAGGCGGCCCGAGTGATGGTGCCGCGCCAGCGGGGTACCATTATTCTCACGGGAGCGACGGCCTCTTTGCGCGGAGGCAAGGGTTTTTCTGCCTTCGCCGGGGCCAAGTTTGCGTTGCGAGCGTTGGCCCAGAGCATGGCAAGGGAGTTGGGGCCGGAAGGCATCCATGTCATTCACCCGGTGATCGATGGTGCCATCGATACCGCGTTCATCCGCGACAATTTCCCGGCCATGTACGCGAAAAAAGCGCAGGACGGTATTCTCAATCCGGAACACATTGCCGAAACCTACTGGATGCTGCATCAACAGCCGCGTGACGCCTGGACCCACGAGATCGATCTACGTCCGTGGATGGAGACGTTTTGAGTAACACGCAACACCAAAATCCTGCCGTAGGAGCGTCGCTCGCGGCGCGAT